>DATDBL010000259.1:0-58792 GCA_036524855.1 Aldersonia sp.
CGGCGGGTGTCGTCGAGCAGGGCGTTGTGCAGAGCTGCAGCCACTTTCAGGCCTTTCCGTCGGGTTGTCCGGTTCGATGCCAGCGGCCGACTCTATACGAGGGACGTGAACCGCCCGATCGCCCGCGGATAGCAGCGACGCAGCCGATCCAGCCACCAGTCGCGACGATCCGGCGGGGCGGCGAGGATGCGCAGCAGGTCGGGGTCGGGATCGACGAGGGTGGGGGCCATCGTGCCCGCGCGAATCGTTCGTGATGACGCGACATCGCGCTCGAACAACTCCCCCGTCGCCAGGCCGCAGGCCAGGGGCGGCTCCGGAAGCGCGGCAGCGGCGGCGAGGCCGGCGCCTATGCCGACCACGGTGTCCAGCGCGCTGGAGACCACCAGATCCACGTCGTATTCGGCCAGTTCGGCAGCCAGGCGCAGTGTGGCGCGCATCCCACCCAGCGGCGCGACCTTAACGACGGCGACGTCGAGCGCGCCCGCTCGCGCCACCCGCAGCGGGTCCTCGGCGCGGCGGATGCTCTCGTCGGCGGCGACCTTGACCGCGGGCCGCAGCCGGCGGACCTGCGCGAGTTCCTCGACCGTCCGGCACGGCTGCTCCACGTACTGCAGCGGCCCGAGCGCATCGAGCGCCTCGACGGCTTCGTCGACGGTCCAGCCGCCGTTGGCGTCGACGCGGACGTGAGGGATCTGCGCGCGGACGGCCTCGACGCGGGCCACGTCGTCGGCGAGCGGGCGGCCGGGTTCGGCGACCTTGACCTTGGCGGTGTCCGCGCCCGGGAAGCGCTTCAGGATTTCCGGCACCGTTTCGGAGGCGACGGCGGGCACGGTCGCGTTGATCGGGACGCTGTCGCGTACTTGCTGAGGCGGCCCGAGCCACGCCGCCTCGATTCCGGCGGCGAGCCAGTTCGCGGCTTCGGCCTCGTCGTACTCCGGGAAGGCAGCGAACTCGCCCCAGCCTTTCGGCCCCTGCAGCAGCAGCGCCTCGCGGGTGGTGATGCCGCGGAAACGCACGCGCATCGGGAGGGCGACGACGTGGGCGTCGGCGAGCAGGTCGGTGAGGGCGGGCATGGACACACTCAGCTCCGAT
This sequence comes from Aldersonia sp., assembly GCA_036524855.1. Lineage (GTDB taxonomy): Bacteria > Actinomycetota > Actinomycetes > Mycobacteriales > Mycobacteriaceae > Aldersonia. Next base: position 1,093 of record DATDBL010000259.1, read on the forward strand.
CCGGACCGAGCAGGCTCGAGGAACGCTGAGCGATCGTCCGAGTTACGGATGCCCCAAGCAAGGGGACGCCTTCGAGTTCCGCAGCGAACCGCGGCCACTCGTGCACGGCGCGTCGCACCACATCCTCCGCAACCTGGGCGAGGCCCACAGCGGCCCGCAGCCGCCGCGACAGCCGCTGAAACTGGTGAATTCGCACCGACTCGAAGCGACGACTCCCCGCGAATTTCAATGCGAGGGTCTCCTCGCCGGGCCTTGGGGAGTACGGCTCGGTCGCAACGATGTCGTAGGCGGGCGACAACGTCGGCACGCGGCGGTCTCGGTAGATCAGCGACCAGTTCTTCAGGTGGGCGTCGCCGTTGCCGACGAGCACGAAGAACGTGAGCCGTCGCACGAACTCGGCGAGGGCGTCCACGTCGTGCTGGCGGTATACCAGGGATGCGATGGTTTCGTAGTTGCCCTCGTACTTCCGTTCGGCGTAGACGCCGGCCAACTGAGCGAAGTCCTCGATGTGCACGCGCTCACCGTCAACCCGGTCGAATCTGCGTACCGCGTAGGCGTACTCCTCGCGCCTGCGCCAAGCTGAATCGGGAAGCCCGACGATCTCGTCGCGGTGAACCAGCGCAACCTCGGGGACCTCGATCCCGACGGCTGCTGCCAGGCGCATCATCGTGTATTCGTTTCGCGGCACGTCGGGGTGCTGCGAATCCGGGAGCTTGACGATCCAATCGCCACCTATTCCCGTAGCAGTGCACGTGAACCGGTCACCGCTGCGGAGCATCGAGAACTTCAGGCCGACGCCGGCGAGTGCGAATCCCCACCTCCGCTCGGCGGACTCCTTATCCCCGATCTCCTCGGGCACAACCGACTCGAACTCGGGTCGCCGACCGGGCGCGGCGACGGTTATGGCGCCGCTCAGATCGGCACCGACCTCTGCGAGCAAGTCCAGTTCCCTGTCCGGCGACACTCCGCGTTGCAGGGCGATCCAGTTCCGCAGCAACCCCTCAGGCAGCAGGTTCGAGAACCACGGTGGCAGCCTCACGTTTGCTGCGATGCGGTCGCGAAGGTTGTCCTCGAACCGAGCTCCCAGAACTGGCCGACCAGGATCTGCCACGTACTCGTCGTCGAACTCGAACCACGTGCAGTTGTGGTTGCGGCTGAGCCAGCCGATCGCCCGGTCGTAGAGCCAAGCGCGGTATCGATCCGTATCAGTCGTCATCGATACCGTCGGCCTCGAGGATCGCGAGTCTAGTGCCCGCCCCAATGGCGTCGGTGGCGGCGCGGATAGCGTAGCGCTCCTCATCGCGCTCGAGTATTCCATCGCGGATGCGTGGCCCGACCTCGCCGACGACCGGTGGCGCGAGGACATTTGCGGTGCCCTTAGATTAGGCGCTGCGGTCGGCGTCGGCGGCTCCCGTCTGTCGCGACACCGAACGAACGGCCCCCGACACGCCGAGAATTGGGGCCACAGGTTCGTGATCACCGCCGGCCGCGGGGCCACAGGTTCGTGATCACCGCCAGCCGAGGAGCCACGAGAGCGTGATCACCGCCGGCCGCGGGGCCACAGGTTCGTGATCACCGCCGGCCGAGGGGCCACGAGAGCGTGATCACCGCAGAGCCAGCGCACCCACGAGCGTGAGCCCTGCACCACCCCGAGCGCGCACTTCCCGCCGGTTTCACTCGACGTTTGCGACCACAACTGCGCTCTCGGCGGGTGGGGGCGGGGGCAGATGCGCGGGCGACTAGTGTCGAGCACCGTGAGTTTCGATCCCAGTCAGTGGCGACCGGTTCCCGGCTTCGAGGACCTCACCGACATCACCTATCACCGGCACGTCGAGGTCGGGGCCGTGCGGGTGGCGTTCGACCGGCCCGAGGTGCGCAACGCGTTCCGGCCGCACACCGTCGACGAGTTGTACCACACGCTGGACCACGCCCGGATGACCTCCGACGTCGGCGCGGTGCTGCTCACCGGCAACGGCCCGAGCCCGCGCGACGGGGTGTGGGCGTTCTGCTCGGGTGGGGACCAGCGCATCCGGGGCCGCTCCGGATACCAGTACGCCACCGGGGAGTCAGCCGAAACCATCGACGCCGCCCGCGCCGGGCGCCTGCACATCCTCGAGGTGCAACGCCTGATCCGCACCATGCCGAAGGTGGTGCTGTGCCTGGTGAACGGGTGGGCGGCGGGCGGCGGGCACAGCCTGCACGTCACCTGCGACCTCACCCTGGCCTCCCGGGAGCACGCCCGGTTCAAGCAAACCGACGCCGACGTAGGTAGCTTCGACGGCGGCTTCGGCAGCGCCTACCTCGCCAAGATGGTGGGCCAGAAGTTCGCCCGCGAGATCTTCTTCCTCGGCCAGGCCTACACCGCCGAGGAGATGCACCGGATGGGTGCGGTGAACAAGGTTGTCGACCACGACGAACTCGAGAACGTCGGCATCGAGTGGGCGCGGATCATCAACGGGAAATCCCCGCAGGCACAGCGGATGCTGAAGTACGCGTTCAACCTGCTCGACGACGGACTCGTCGGGCAGCAACTGTTCGCGGGCGAAGCGACCCGGATGGCGTACATGACCGACGAGGCTGTCGAGGGCCGTGACGCGTTCCTGCAGAAGCGCGATCCGGACTGGTCGCCATATCCCTGGTACTTCTAAATGATCGACCGCGAGCGATCGGCCCCCGAGCACCGCCGCCCGCCGGGCGTCAGCGACGAAACCGTCGCCGCCCTGGGCAAACTGTCGGAGGCAGTCGAGGCCGTCGAACGCGCCCGCGGACACCTCTACTCGTTCCACCAGCTGACCGGCCACGCCGACCGGCAACTCGGCGAGGCCGCCGACCTCCTCGACGCCGCCGGACACGCCGACCTCGCCGCGACACTGCGCGAGACGGTCGTCGGGCGCAACGTGATCGAGGGACGCTGGACCTTCCAGATCGTCGAGGAGTTCGACGACGGTTACTACCACGACCTGCGCGCCTTCGAGCGCGACGCCCGCGAGTCACTGGTGCAGGGCCGGCGCCACCTGTTCGAGGCGGAGATGAAGGAACGCCGGCGCACCCACGGCCGACGCCATCACGAGGCCCGCCCCGGCGAAGGAGGCTGACGAGTGGAAATCCTCACTGCGCGGGTCATCCTGCGGCCCGCCGACTACGACCGCACGCTCGCCTTCTACCGCGACGACCTCGGCCTCGCCATCGCCCGCGAGTACCCCGGCGGCACCGTCCTGTTCGCCGGGCAAGCGCTGCTCGAGATCGCCGCGCACGGCGGCACCGGCGACTCGACGACGTTCAGCGGGGCACTGTGGCTGCAGGTCCGCGACATCGCCGCCGCCCGTGACGAACTAGCCATGCGCGGCGTCACGATCACCCGCGAGCCCAGGCGCGAGTCGTGGGGACTGCACGAAATGTGGCTCGCCGATCCGGACGGTGTGCCGATCGTGCTGGTCGAGGTGCCCGCCGCGCACCCGCTGCGCCGCGACACCCGATCCTGACAAGGTCGTCGGCATCACCCGGTGTGGATGAACCGGGACCTTCGGGGGCTTTCGTACCTAGATTTTTGCGCGCGCGCTGTGCAGACTCCTCTCGTGGGTGCCGAATTCCTCGTTCTCCTCATCGTCGTGGTGACCGCGTTGGCGTTCGACTTCACCAACGGCTTCCACGACACGGCGAACGCGATGGCCACCTCGATCGCGACCGGCGCCCTGCGCCCCCGGGTCGCGGTGGCATTGTCCGCGGTGCTCAACCTCGTCGGCGCGTTCCTGTCGGTGGAGGTCGCCGCGACGGTGGCGAAGGGCATCGTCAACCTCACCGGCGTCGGCGGCCAGGCACTGCTGGTGATCGTGTTCGCCGGCCTCGTCGGCGGCATCCTTTGGAACCTGCTCACCTGGCTGCTCGGCCTGCCGTCGAGTTCCTCGCACGCACTCTTCGGCGGTCTGATCGGCGCCACCATCGCGGCGCTGGGCATGAGCGGCGTGGAGTGGTCGGGCGTGGTCGGAAAGATCATCATCCCGGCCGTGCTCGCCCCGCCGGTCGCCGCCCTGGTCGCGATGATTGGCACCGCGTCGGTGTACCGGATCACCCGCCGCGTTCGGAACGCCAGTCGCGAGGGCGGGTTCCGTTGGGGCCAGATCGGAACCGCGTCGCTCCTCTCGTTGGCCCACGGCACCAACGACGCGCAGAAGACGATGGGCATCATCTTCCTGGCCCTCGTCGCGTATGGCAGCGTCACCGCCGAGACGGCGATACCGTTCTGGGTCAAGCTGTCCTGCGCGCTGGCGATCGCCCTGGGCACCTATGCCGGCGGGTGGCGGATCATCCGTACCCTCGGCAAGGGCCTCGTGGAGATCGAGTCGCCGCAGGGCTTTGCGGCAGAATCGTCGTCGGCGGCGATCATCCTGACCTCCAGCCATTTCGGGCTTCCGCTGTCCACCACGCAGACCGCCACCGGGTCGATCCTCGGAACCGGACTCGGCCGCAAGGGCGCCGAGGTCCGGTGGTCGGTAATGGGCCGGATGGCCGTCGCATGGCTGCTCACCCTGCCCGCCGCCGGCACCGTCGGCGCCGCGTGCTGGTTCCTCGCGAATGCGATCTCCGGCCTGCCGGGCGTGCTGGTCGTGTTCGGCATCCTGATCGCCGCGGCCGCGTACATGTGGATGCGCTCGCGGCGCAACCCGATCGACACCACCAACGTCAACGAGGATTGGGACGGTGGTCTCATTCCCGCCTCGGACAAGCCGGTGCTACCGGGCGCCGCGACGGAGAAGACGCTATGACGACCATTGTGCACACCATCCAGTCGCTGTGGCACGTACTCGCGATCGGCCTGCTGTTCGGCGCCGGGGTGCCGATCGTCGTCGCGTTCGGCATCCGGTTCCTCGCCCCGGCCGAAGATGCCGAGGTTACCGGCGCGGACGTCACGGCGCGGAGCCCGGCCCAGACGGCCGCTGGGTACGCCTGCTTCACGGTGGCGGTCGTCGCCGTGCTGCTGGGAATCGCCTGGATCATGAAGAACTTCCTCGCCACCGACCTCGGCATACACATCTTCTAGCCAACGAATGCGACCTCGCACCACCGACATCGCCGGGAGCGAGATCACGTCTGCGATTGGTAAACTGGCGCATACGAAACCGAGCGACGACGACGTTGCCCGTGTCCGGGCCCGTCCAGACGCTGGCGGCCTGCCCCGGACAGATCCCGCGGAAGCGTGACAGGAACAGATGGAGTTGCCGTTCTTGAGTCAGCTGGTCGGGTGGTTGCGCTCGGGATACCCGCAGGGGATCCCGGAGTCCGACTACCTGCCGCTGTTTGCGCTGCTCTCGCGCAGGCTCTCCGACGGGGAGGTGCGTGAGATCGCGGAGGCCCTGGTGGAACAGGGCGTCATCCCCGTCGACAAGGCCGACATCCTGGTCATGATCACCAAGATCACCGACGAGATGCCGCGCGAGGAGGACGTCGAGCGGATCAGCGCGCTGCTCGAGGAGCACGGGTGGCCGATCGCCGGCATCGGCCGCGACGATTCGGCGTGAAACAGCTTCGGCCGCTACCGATTCCGACCGGCCAGCGGGTGCTGTCGGTGCTCGACGCGCTCGCCGCCATGCTCGACGGCACCGGCCCCGCGCTGCTGCCGGTCCCGGCGCACGACCCGCGGGAGACCGCGCGGCTGACCGACGCCCTGCGCCCCGACGAGCCGATCGACGACGAGGTCGCGCTCGTGGTCGCGACGTCGGGCACCACCGGGGTGCCCAAGGGCGCGCAGCTGAGCGCGGCGGCGCTGCGCGCGAGCGGGACCGCGACGCACGCGTGGCTCCACGGCCCCGGGCACTGGCTGCTGTGCCTGCCCGCGCATCACATCGCGGGCCTGCAGGTACTGCTGCGGTCGCTGCTGGCGGGCACCGAACCCGTCGTGCTCGACGTCGCCGCCGGGTTCGACCCCGACGCGTTCGTCGTCGCCGCCTCGCACCTTCCCGGGCCCCGCCGCTACACGTCCATGGTGCCGACCCAGCTGGTGAAGGCCCTGGACCACCCCGACGCGGCCGCGGCGCTGCGCGAGTTCGACGCCCTGCTGATCGGTGGCGCCGCGACGCCTCTGCCGCTGCGGGAACGCGCGCAGGCGGCGGGGGTGCCGATCGTGCGGACCTACGGCATGAGCGAGACCTGCGGCGGCTGCGTGTACGACGGGGTCCCGCTCGACCGGGTGCGGCTGCGCATCGGCGACGACGGCCGGGTGCTGCTCGGCGGCCCGGTGCTCGCTTCCGGATACCGCGGGCTGCCCGGCCATCCCGCCTTCGCCGACCCCGGCTGGTTCCGCACCGACGACGCGGGGGTGATCCGCGACGGCGTGCTGAGCGTGTTGGGCCGCCTCGACGAGGCGATCACGACGGGCGGGCTGACGGTGGTGCCGCAGGTGGTGGAGGCGGCGTTGGCGTCGCACCCCGGCGTGCGGGAATGCGCGGTGGTCGGGCTGCCGGACGAGCGGTTGGGTGAGCGGGTGGTCGCCGTCGTCGTGCCCGGGCCGGTCGCACCGACGCTGGATTCCTTGCGTGAGCACGTGCGGGCGCTTCTGGATGCGACCGCGGCGCCGCGGGCGTTGTTCCTGGTCGACGCGTTGCCGACGCGCGGGCCGGGCAAGCTGGACCGGGCCGGCTTGCGCGCGCGGTTCACCGACTGAGCTGCGCCGACAGGGCACGCAAGCGGCGCGCAAGGCTCGTGCAAGCCCGGGGGCGCACCGTAGTGGCATGAACTTTTCTGCCATCACCCCCGCCGTGGAGGCCGACGGCCTGGTCAAGATGTTCGGCGGGCAGCGCGCCGTCGACGGCGTGAGCCTGACCGTGCCCACCGGCAGCGTCTACGGCGTGCTCGGCCCCAACGGCGCCGGCAAGACCACGACCATCCGCATGCTGGCCACCCTGCTACGCCCCGACGGCGGCAGCGCCCGGATCTTCGGCCACGACGTGATGTCCGAACCGACCGCGGTGCGTTCGCTGGTCGGCGTCACCGGCCAGTACGCCTCCGTCGACGAGGACCTGACCGCCACCGAGAACCTGGTGATCTTCTCCCGTCTGCTCGGCCTGAGCCGGGCGGCAGCCAAACGCAAGGCCGCCGAACTGCTCGAGGAGTTCGCCCTCACCGAGGCCGCGAACAAGCCGCTGAAGAACTTCTCCGGCGGCATGCGTCGTCGTCTCGACCTCGCCGCGAGCCTGATCGCCGCTCCCCCACTGCTGTTCCTCGACGAGCCCACCACGGGTCTCGACCCGCGCACCCGCGCGCAGATGTGGGTGACGATCCGGCGCCTCGTCCGCGAGGGGTCGACGGTGCTGCTCACCACGCAGTACCTCGACGAGGCCGACCAACTCGCCGACCGGATCGCGGTGATCGACCGCGGCCGCGTGATCGCCGACGGCACCGCCGACGAACTCAAGGCGTCGGTCGGGACGTCGTCGCTGCAACTGACGCTCGTGGACCGCGCCCGGATCGGGGACGCGCAGCAAGTGCTCGCGCAGTACCTGGACGTCGAGGTCACGGTCAGCCCGGAGGCCGCCCGGCTCACCGCGCCGCTGACCGACCCGTCGGTGACCCCCGAGATCCTGATCCGGTTGCGCGACGACGGGATCGGCGTCGACGAACTCACCGTCTCCAAGCCGAGCCTCGACGAGGTGTTCCTCACCATCACCGGCCACGTGGCCGAAGACGACGCAGAACGGAATGTCGCATGACCACCACACTGGAAGCACCCACCCGCACGGGCACGCCGCCCGCCGCCGTCGAACGGATCGGCGTCGGCCAGGCCGTGCGCAACTCGCTCACCATGGCGTACCGGGGCGTGCTGAAGATCAAGCACAACCCCGAGCAGCTGTTCGACGTGACGCTGCAGCCGATCCTGTTCACGGTGATGTTCACCTACATCTTCGGCGGCGCGATCTCCGGAGACGTGCAGAGCTACCTGCCGGTCATCATCCCCGGCATCCTCGTGCAGACGGTGATCGTGACGTCCATCGTCACCGGCACCCAGTTACGCGAGGACATGGACAAGGGTGTGTTCGACCGCTTCAAGTCGCTGCCGATCGCCCGGATCGCGCCACTGGCGGGCGCATTGACCGCCGACATGGTTCGCTACGGCATCGCGACCGTGCTCACCTTCGTCATGGGCTATCTGATGGGCTACCGGCCCGGTGGCGGGTTCCTCGGCGTCGTCGGCGCCGGCCTGCTGGTGATCGGGTGCTCGTTCGCGGTGAGCTGGATCTTCGCGCTGATGGGCGTGTTGATGAGCAAAGCCTCGGCGGTGCAAGGCGTCTCGATGCTGATCCTGTTCCCGCTGACGTTCATGTCGAGTGCGTTCGTGCCGGTGGACACCATGCCGGGCTGGATGCAGGCGTTCGTGAACGTCAACCCGATCAGCCACCTCGTCAACGCCGCGCGTGACCTCGCCAACTACGGGACGGTCGGCAGCCACTTCGTGTGGTCGATCGTCGGGGCGGTCGCGATCGTCGCCATCTTCGCGCCGCTGACCGTGCGAATGTACATGCGCAAGGCCTGAGCAGCTGGCACGATTTGGTCATGCTGAGATCGTTGCTCGTCGGTGCCGCGGTCGCCGTGCTCGCCCCGTTGTGGGGACCGGGTGCGGGCACCGCGGCACCGTCATCGTGTGAGCCGTGGGCGATGACGACCGTCGCGCACGGTCTGGGGTCACTGGAGAACCTGGCGCTCGACGGTCGCGGCGGTTTGTTGCTGTCGCAGAACAACCTGGTCGTGCCGGGGTCGCTGGATTCGTTGGACCCCTCCGGGCAGGTGTCGACCGTGGTGGCCGGCGTGGATTCGCCCGGCGGGATCGTGGTGCGGGACCGGGTGGCGTACTTCGTCACGGGCGACTCGACGTGGGCGGCGCTGCCGGGCGGACCCACCGGCACCGTCGACGCCGTCGACCTCGACACCGGCGCGCGGTGGACGGTGGCGCGGGGGTTGGTCGCGCCGAACGGGCTCGCGGGGTTGCCGTCCGGGGATCTGGTGGTGAGCGGGCGGACGGGGCTGACGCTGGTTCCGGCGTCCGGTTCTGCGCCGCGGCCGTACGCACTGGACGGGGTGGCAGTCAACGGCCTCGGGTTGGACCCGAGCGGGCGGTGGCTCTACGTCGGCACCAGCGTCGACCCGGTGCCGTCGGTGTATCGCGTCGACGTGACCGACCCCGGTGCGCCGCCGCAGCGTTGGACGATCCCCGACGCGGGATTGTTCCCCGTGCCCGACGATCTCGCGGTCGATTCGGATGGGCGTGTGTACATCGCGCTGAACTTCGCCGGCCTGGTGGTGCGGTTGGACACCGCGACGGGTCAGGCATGCACTCTTGCGTCGGGGCTGACGACGCCGACGTCGGTGCGTTTCGGTTCCGAGCGAGACGTGCTGTACGTCAGCAGTTTCGACGGCACCGTGACGAGCCTCCGGCCCCCGTGAGTGGTTATGGAGTCCCTGCACAACCACTCACGGGCGGAGGTGGTCCAGTAGCTCCAGTGCGGCCCGACGGCGGGGGGTGCCCTTCGCTGCGGCGACAGCCGCGTCTACTCGATCGGCGCCGAGGGCGGCGCGGGCGTGGGCGACGTGGCGGTCCAGCGCCATCGACGGAAGATCCTGGCGGCCACGGGCATTGCGGGCCAGCGCGAGCATTCGCAGGCCGCGGTTGGGGTCGCTGCCGCGGGCGATGAGGTAGGAGCCGACGGCCGTGCCGATTGCGCCGATCTGCGGCAGGTCCTGATACTTGCCGAGGAACCCGAGTGCCAGCGCGACGAGGCCGCGCACCGTGTCGTCGACATCGGCGGCGTGGCCGTGCAGCACGTGCGCGTCCACGCACGCACTGACCAGCATCGACTCGCCGGGCCCGGGATTCAGCCCCTCCACGTCGGGCCACCCGAGAACGGTGAGCGCGTGACGGTATTCGGCCAGACCGCGCTCGATCTCCCCCTCGGCCAGCGTCGCCTCGGCGAGGGCGGCGTGCACGACGGCGAGCCGCTGGCTACCCTCGGCGCGGTTGACCGGGATCGGTGAACGCACGAATCCACCCGTGTCACCGAGGATCTCCTCGAGTTCACGACGTGCCTCGGCGACGCGCCCGGCCCCCACCAGCGCCGCGGCACGATAGCCGCGGATCGCGATGCCCTCCTCGTAAGCGTGCAGCCGCGACAATTCCCGTTCCGCGCGTGCGTAGTAGCGTTCGGCCTCCTCGTAGCGGGCACCTTGGCCGCACAGACTGCCGAGGTGTTGACACGTCATGGCCAGCGACCAGACGTCCCCCAACTCCTCGCTGAGCACCAATGCCGCGAGCCCGTCGCGCTCGGAAAAAACTACGTCACCGAAGTTTTCGCTGAAGTTCGCACGGGCCATCAAAGCGGCGCCCCGCACCAGGGGATCGGTCGACCGCACCGCGGTCGCGAGGCTGCGGGCAAAGCCCTTGCCGGACAACGGCAGGCACACCAGTGTCGCGTTGATCCGCACCGCGCCGGAGATGTCGGTTCGGTCGCGCAGCAGCGCGCGAATCCTGAGGCGAACCAATGCGATCGCGCGCATGTCACCGGCGAACATCAGGTGCAGGCCCGCCAGCAGGTAGGTGAGCACGGCGAAATCGCCGGGGATCTCGTCCGCGTGGGCGCGGGCGTCGATCTGCATCACCGGGCCGGACCAGTTGTGCACCTCGGTGTGCGCGCCCCGGATCGCCCACAGCGTGCCGAGCACCGGAAAGACGTGGTAGACGGTGACGGCGTCGGCACGGTCGAGTGCGGCGCGCAGGATCGCGACCAGGTTGTCGTGTTCGGCCTCGACCCGGTGCACCGCCGCGATCTGGCGTTCGCCGTAGATGCCCTCGGCCAGATCGCGGGCCAGGCGCCGCGCCCACGCGGCCATCCGGCGCATGACCTCCTCGGTCTCGTCGTCGCTCGACTGCTCCTCGCCGAATTCCCGGACGGTCTCGAGCATGTGGTAGCGCAGGCCGAGGTCGGTCTCGAGCACGTCGAGCAGGGACTGGTTCACCAGGCCGTCGAGCGCGGCGGCGGCGTCGTCGACCTCACCCCATTCCACGACCGCGACGGCGGCGTCGAGCGTGAAACCCGCGGGAAATCGGCACAATCGGCGCAGTGCCGCCTGTTCGGGCGGGGTGAGCAGGTTCCAACTCCAGTCGATCACCGCCCGCAGGGTGCGATGCCGTGCGGGTGAGGTGCGGTCGGTGCTGCGCAGCAGGGCGAACCGGTCGGAGAGGCGGTCGTTGATCTCGGCGACCGACAGGGTCCGTACCCGGGCGGCGGCGAGTTCGATCGCCAACGGGAGGCCGTCGAGCGTGCGGCACAGGGTCGCGACCTCGACCGGGTCCAGCCGCGCGCTCGGGCGCACCGCGCGAGCGCGGGCCCGGAACAGTTCCGTGGCAGGCGATCCCGCCTCGTCGACGGCGAGCGGCGGCAGCGGATAGACGGTCTCGGCGGCGATCATCAGCGGCGAGCGGCTCGTGGTGAGCACGGTCAACTGATCGCTGGCGCCCACGAGATCGGCGACGACTATGGCGACGTCGGCCACCAGGTGCTCGCAGTTGTCGAGGATGAGCAGCATCGGCCGCACCGACAGCGCGATCCGCAGCCGTTCCCGGGCCGAATGCAGTTGGGCCCGAACGAGAGTCCCGGGTTGCACGTCGGCCTCGCTGAGCCCGAGAGTGGCGCAGATCGCCCCGACGACGTCGCCTCCGCTGCGCAGCGACGCCAACTCCACCAGCACCACCGGTTCGGTGTGTGCGACCCGCATCCCGATCTCGTGTGCGACCCGGGTCTTGCCGGTGCCGCCGGGGCCGAGCACGGTCGTGACGCGGGACCGGCGCAGCAGGGTCTCGATGGCGGCGAGGTCGTCGTCGCGGCCGAGCAGGGCGTTGGGTGCGGCGCGCAGGCCGATCGCGGCGGGTGCCCGGGTCGGGGCTACCGGCTCGGCCTGACCGCGCAGAATCGCGGTGTTCGCCTCCACCAGCGCCGGGCCGGGGTCGGTGCCGAGTTGGTCCGCTAGTCGGGCGCGGAATGCGGCGAACACGTCGAGCGCGTCGGCCCCCCGACCGAGGTCGGCAAGGGTGTTCATCAACGCGAGGTGTGCCGGCTCGTCGAGCGGGTTGCGCTGGGCGCGGGCCTTGACCAGCGGCAGCGCGCCGTCGAGGTCGCCGAGGGCGATGCGGGTCGCGATCTCGATGTCGTCGAGGGCGGTGCGTCGCGCCAGGGCCGTCGTGCGCAGGTCGCGGGCGAGGTCGCCGTCGGGGAGGTCGGCACCGGGGTCTCCGCGCCACAGTGCATCGGCCGCGGTGACCGCGTCGAGGGCGCCGCGGTGGTCGCCGTCGTCGAGCAGGCGGCGCGCGGTGCGTTCGAGGGATCCGGCGCGGGTGAGGTCGACGGCGTCGTCGTCGAGGACGAGCCGGTAGCCGGCGGGTCCGAGTTCCAGCGCCGCCTCGGGCAGCGCCGTCCGCAGCCGCGAAACCTGGGTGTGCAGCGCGTTCTGCGGCGAGCGGGGCGGTTCGTCGCCCCATACGTCGTCGATCAACGTCGCCATACTGCGGCTGCGGCCGGGGTGCGTGGCGAGCGCTACCAGCAGGCTGCGCGCCCGGGCCCCCGGCAGCGGTTGCAGTGTGCCGTTGCGGCGCGTGCAGATCTCACCCAACACGCCGACCACGACCGGTTCGGTCAAGCGGGGTTGTGTCTTCTCATGTTGTGCCTGCACGGTGGCATCGATGGTAACCACGGCGGGGATCGTTGGCCGTGCGTGCGAGGATCGGGGCATGGCCACTGCCGCGCAATGGATCGAAGGCGCCCGACCGCGCACGCTGCCCAACGCGATCGCCCCGGTGCTCGCGGGCACCGGGGCGGCCGCCTCGCTCGGTGGGGCGGTGTGGTGGAAGGCATTGCTGGCCATGGTGGTCTCCCTGGCGTTCATCGTGGGCGTCAACTACGCGAACGACTACTCCGACGGCGTGCGGGGCACCGACGACGAGCGGGTCGGGCCGGTGCGACTGGTCGGGTCCAGGCTCGCGACACCGAAGGCGGTGAAGACGGCGGCAGTGGCGAGCCTGGCGGTGGGCGCGGTCGCGGGCCTGGTGCTCGCGGCGACCACGGCGTGGTGGCTGGTGGCGCTGGGCGCGGTGAGCATCGCCGGTGCGTGGTACTACACCGGCGGACGCAGGCCGTACGGCTACAGCGGCTTCGGCGAGGTCGGGGTGTTCGTGTTCTTCGGTCTGGTTGCGGTGCTCGGCACGCAGTTCGTGCAGGCACAGCGGATCGACTGGGTGGGGTTGGTGTGCGCGATCGCGGTCGGGAGCATGTCGACGGCGGTGCTGGTCGCGAACAACCTGCGCGACATCCCCACCGACACGGTTGCGGGAAAGCACACACTCGCGGTCCGCCTCGGCGACGCACGGACGCGAACGCTGCACCTGGTGCTGGTGAGCGTGCCGGTGGTGGCGTCGTTGGTGTTGGTGTTGCGCACGCCGTGGGCGCTGGTCGGGCTGGCAGCGGTGCCGCTCGTCGCTCGCGCGAACGCGCCGGTGCGCTCGGGTGGGCGTGGGCTGGAACTGATTCCGGCGCTGCGCGACACGGGTCTGGCGATGCTGGCGTGGTCGGTGCTGACGGCGGTCGCGCTGGCACTCGGCTGAGTCGGTCGGTCGCCGGTCAGTCCTCGACCGGGACGAAGATGCCGAGCAGCCAGTTCACGATCGAGATGATGATCGACCCCCACACCGCGGTCCAGAAGCCGTCGACCGAAATCCCGTAGTCCGTCGTCGACGTGATCCACGACGTCAGCATGAGCATCAGCGCGTTGATCACGATGAGGAACAGCCCGAGCGTCAGGATGATCAGCGGCAGCGACAGCAGCTGCAGCAGTGGCTTGACCGCCATGTTGATCACGGTGAACACCGCGGCGATGAACAGCACGATCAGGATGCTCGCGCCGGTCCCCTTGCCGTGATCGTCGATGTCGATTCCGGATACCCACGCCGCGGCCAGCCAGATGGCGACCGCGTTGATCAGCATCCGCGCTACGAAGATCATCCTTCGACTGTGGCATAGATTCGTGCGGCATCCCGTCAAGCGGCACGGTCGAGCAGCGCGGTGACCCGTCGACGTAGGTCGGGCAGGGCGATGTGGGCCTCGATCAGCTGCTTCGTCGTAGCGTTGGGGGCGCGCACGATGCCGAGCAGCAGGTGCTCGGCGGTGATCTCGCTGTCCTTGCGGGCGATAGCCTCACGCAGCGCCAACTCGAGAGTCTTCTTCGCGGCCGCGGAGAACGGGATGTGATTGCCGCCGAGCACTCGCCCGAGCCAGCCCTTGGGTTCGTCGGGTGGGGTCGGTGAGGCCTGGGCGCGGTCGAGGGCGTCGGGGCCGAAGGTGTCGTCGAGGGATCGCCGGATCGCGTCGAGATCGATGCCGATGGATCTCAGTGCCTCGGCGTCCTCGGGCCCGAGGGGGTGTTCGGTGGACATCTCGGCTGTGACGGTGTCGTGGGTGAGGCCGACGTCGTCGAGCATGGCCCGCAGTGGCCCGTCGGCGGTGGCGAGAACGCCGAGCAGGACATGCTCGACGTCGATGGTCGGGCTGTGCAGGTCGCGGGCCTGCTCCTGCGCGGCGATGACGACCGCCCGCGCGGACCTGGTGAACCGTTCGAACATCAGCGGCCCCTGCCTCTCCGATTGTGCTTCTGATGGACCGCCTGTCGGCTCACCTCGAGTGCCTCGGCGATCTGCTGCCACGACCAGCCCTGCGCGCGGGCGTTGTCGACCTGGATCGCCTCGAGCCGTTCGAGCAGCCGACGCAGGGCGAGCACCGCACGCAGCCCGACCTTCGGGTCCGGACTGCCCGCGGCGGCGGCCAGGGTGGTTGCTTCGGTCATGGTGTCAATCTACGTTGACATCTCCCCGTTTGTCAACCTAGCTTGACGCAGGCCGTTGTGACGTGCGCTCTGGTTGCGCTTCCTCCGTCGTATAGCCCGGATCACGGTGTCGTGGCCGCATTCGTCGGCGTGTCGCAGCCATTCGTTCGTTGTCGCGGGGCGTCGCGTGGTGATCACCGACCCGCGACCACGACCCCGACAGTCGTCAGGGGCGGATTCGGTAGCGCATCCAGCGGACTCAGGGGACCCCCGACGCGCGAAAACGACGGTGAGGGTGCCCCTCAGTCTCGAACGGTCGGCGTCAGGCCCACCTGCCCGACGCCAGAAACCGCTCGATGGCCGCCGTGGGACCGACGAGGTCGAGGCCTTGGTCGTGCACCCAGGAGTCGTCGAAATAGGTGCCGGCGTAGCGGTCGCCACCGTCGCAGAGCAGGGTGACGACGCTGCCCGACTCTCCCGTCGCGAGCATCTCCGCGACGATGCCGAAGGTGCCCCACAAGTTGGTGCCCGTCGACCCGCCGACCCGACGCCCGAGGACCCTGCTCGCGTGGCGGGTCACGGCGACCGACGCGGCGTCGGGGACCTGGATCATCCGGTCCACGACTTCGGGCACGAACGACGGTTCGACGCGCGGGCGGCCGATGCCCTCGATCCGCGAACCACCGGCCGTTTCGAACTCGACGTCGCCGGTCTCGTACGAGCCGTAGAACGCCGAGTTCTCCGGGTCGACCACCGCGAGGCGGGTGTGGTGGCGGCAATAGCGCACGTAGCGGCCGATGGTCGCGCTGGTCCCGCCCGTGCCGGCGCCGACGACGATCCACGACGGAACCGGGTGCGCCTCGAGCGTCAACTGCTCGAAGATCGACTCGGCGATGTTGTTGTTGCCGCGCCAGTCGGTCGCGCGTTCGGCGTAGGTGAACTGGTCGAGGTAGTGGCCGCCGGTCTCGCGGGCCAACCGCGCCGCCTCGGTGTAGATCTGCACCGAGTGCTCGACGAAGTGGCAGCGTCCGCCCTGCGCCTCGATCAGCGCGATCTTCTGCGGGCTCGTACCTGCCGGCATGACGGCCACGAAATCGAGACCCAACAAGCTGGCGAAGTACGCCTCGCTCACCGCCGTCGAACCCGATGACGCCTCGACCACCGTCGTACCCTCGTGCACCCAGCCGTTGCACAACGCGTAGAGAAACAGTGAGCGCGCGAGGCGGTGCTTGAGGCTGCCCGTGACATGGGTCGACTCGTCCTTGAGGTACAGCTGCACCGGCCACGACGCCGGCAGCGGATACCGCAGCAGATGTGTGTCGGCGCTGCGCTGGGCGTCGGCTTCGATCAGCCGGACCGCCTCGTCGACCCAGTCACGCGAGCGGCTGTGGTCGCAGGTGGTCATTCGTCGCCGCGGAGTTTCGCGCGCAGTTCGGCCTTGTCGCGGCGGCGCTTCTCGTCGACCGCGGCGATGCCCTCGTTGACCTGTCGGCGCAGGGTCTTGAACAGCACGAGCGAGAGCGGCAGCGCGATCAGCACCGCGAACACGAGCGCCACCAGCACGGGCACCTGAACACCGAACAGCAGCCCACCACCGACGATGACGACGGCGACCACCGCGACGAGCAGCAGTCGCGCGAGGGTGTAGAGGCCGAGCGAAGCCGCCAGGCCACGGCCGGGGTTCGTGTCTTCGGAAGTGTCTGCCACGACGTCCAGGGTAGTCGGGGTGGTGGGGCGCCCACGTCGCGGCGGGCCGGCTTCGCATGGGGCGCGGAGCGTCGATAGGGGGTGCAAAGCGCGGGCCCTGGTCTGGGGAGTCCAGCACGTCGTCCAGGGCCTGCTGCGATCCACTTCGCAGCACAGGTCGAAACCTCGCAAAGTGGGTATAGGGTGTGCGAGGTGTCGACGCGGCATGCGAAGTCCGCGCTCGAGCGTCCCGCGACACCGTCCGATTTGTCTATTACCTCCCCTTTACCTTTTTTGGAGGAGTCGAGTACCTGGGGGTTCGGGTGCCACTATGGCGGACGTCGAGCACGTTCGAGCGATTGGAGGATGCGATGAGCGCTCCCGCCATCCATGGAGGCCACGAGACCCTGCTGACCCCTGGACAGGTCGCCACACTCTTCCACGTCGATCCGAAGACGGTCACGCGTTGGGCCCTCGCGGGTCGACTCGGCTCGCTGCGCACGCCGGGCGGCCACCGTCGCTTCCGCGAATCCGAGGTGATGGCGCTGCTGCAATCCCTCACCACCGAGGCGACCGCCGGCTGACCCCCGGGGTGCCCTCCCCGGAAACCGCACCTTCCGGGGAGGGGTCCGGCAATCTGACCCCCACATTTCGCACACCGAGCATGTAGGTGCGAGAAGGCACGTGCCGAGCGTCGACCACGCGGCTACTCTCGAAACCAGGAGGTGAGCGGTGTGATCTACCTGTTGGCCTTGATCGGCCTGGTGACTGTGGTGGTGCTGTTCTGGAAGGCTTTCGGACCCCAGATGACGACCCGCAAGTCCACCCGGGTGATGGGGCCCGACGACGATCCGGAGTTCCTCTGGCGGATGTCGCGGCAGAAGCGCGAACGTCCGGACACGCAGGACCCCAAGTAACCCGCAGCCCCGAATCCGAATTTGGGTAGCGGAGTACTCGCCTGCAGAGCTGCCGAGCGACCCGACACGACCTGGAAGTTCGCCTCCTCGGGACGTTCCCGGTCGCGGACGACGACGGCACGGTCGCGCTGCCGACGCGCGAGCGGCGGCTGGTTGCGGCGTCGGCGCCGATGTCGACATTCGACGTAGTCTCGTGGTTACACGGTTGACGCGAATGCGGAGGGTGCGATGTCGGCCGCCTTACCCACCGCCCACGTCTATGACCAGATCGTGGGCCCGTTCTACGACGGCTCCGGCCTGACCCGCTGGTGGAAGATCAGCCGGCAGGCGTTGAACAAGAGGGTCGCCACAGGTGCGGTGATCGCGTGCCAACTCGACGACGGCCAGTGGGTGTATCCGGCGTGGCAGTTCACGACCGGGGGTGGCGTTCACCCCGAGCTGATCGAGATGTGGCGGACGCTTCGGAGCGCGGCCGACCCGTGGACGTGTGCGCTGTGGCTGCGTGCACCCAACGACGCGCTCGACGGCCAGAGACCAGCGCACTGGGTCACCTCCGGCAATCCGACGTCGCCTGCCCTCGCTGCCGCGCGCGC
This sequence comes from Aldersonia sp., assembly GCA_036524855.1. GTDB lineage: Bacteria > Actinomycetota > Actinomycetes > Mycobacteriales > Mycobacteriaceae > Aldersonia. Next base: position 19,139 of record DATDBL010000259.1, read on the forward strand.
CGACGCGCAGCGGTGGGCGGCATGAACCGGGACATCGCCGCCATGCGTCCTCCGGAGATCGCGATCTCGACCGGTTCCCTCGGTGGACGTTGACCACGCGCCGCGCGCGGCTTCGCGGCCATCGAAGCGCACACGGTCCGTGTGGTGATTTCCTCCTCGATGGAGGGGCGCTTCGACCTCGCCGCACGACACGGCACCCCTCCGACTACGTACTCACCCGAACCTGGGCATCGGCCTGTTCGCCGCCGCGACCCCAGCCAGCGGACTCAGCTACCGGCGCCGCCACAACGAGGATCGATTTGCCTGGATGCTGGCGACGGAACCGTCCGAGAAGACGCTGCTCTGGCGATCACCGACGACTGCGTGCCGCTGGGCAGCCCCCCGGAACGGCACTGATCCAGCCGATCCTGGTCCACTACAACGCCACGCTCGCATCCCGGGTCTGACCTCCTTATTCGTGTCATTCCGGACGAGCCGCGGAAGGATGCCCGGACATGTGATGCCGAGCGCAGACATATGGCGGCCGACAGACAGGCGGAGAACGTGAGCTCGACGTCGAGTACCTTCTGCAGAGTGCTCGTCTGCGATTTGCGCCACTTCCTCGATCTCCCCGAGGAGGCTCCCGGGCCTGCGCGCCGTCTCGCCGAGCAGCTATATGGTCTGGTTCGGGCTGCCACAAGCGGAGAGTCCGGGGTTCGTTGGATGAGCGCGCTGCAGTGCCGACGACGCCCGGGTAATCGACGCTGCGCGGGCCGGATGATCGTTTCGCACAACGATTCTGCCGAACCTATCGGGTGGGAATGCAGTGCCTGTGGCGACGCGGGGCGCATCAGTGGCTGGGAAGGCTCACCGTACGACCTCGGGCGCCCTCGACCGAAGTCGACGCGCCCAGTGAACTTCATCCGTGTCTCGGACGAGGTGTCCACGGCACTGCGTGACATCGCGCTGCTGGACAGCGACTGCGAATGCGCCGTCTTCAGCGCGTATGTCCAGGGCGACGACATCATCTTGCCGGTGAGCGACGACGAGCTCGATGAGCTGATCGGAACAGTGGCCGCCGACGCGAACCGCGAGCGGAACCGGCGACGGCGGCGGCGCCTCGACGCCGCATTCGCGGTACTCAATCAGGCCGCCGGGAACCCGCGCCGCCAACGCTCGTCCTCGATGGCCCCCGACGGCAGCGTGGCGCGCGATGAGTCGTCGCCGCGGCCGCCGTCCGCGGCGACCGGTGTGCCGGAGCTGGACGTGGCGCGGGTGCAGCGGTGGTGCGGTGCCCGTGTTCCCGAGCACGCACGGCACCAGGTGCGCCTCGAATGTGAGGTCGCGCGGCGACAGCTGACCATCGTCGAGCGGCGCGTCCCATGGCGCGACGACCTCGGGCCGGAGTGGACCAGCCTCCCCATCGCACGGCTGCGCTACACCGAGACCGCGAAGAAGTGGAGCCTGTACTGGCGCGACAGCAATCTCCGCTTCCACGCATACGACCGGCTACCACGGTCGCAGCACATCGAAAACCTCCTTGCCGAAATCGATCGAGACCCGACCGGCATCTTCTGGGGCTGACGAACCCACCCGGGCGGCGGACCGTGGGAACCCACACCAAAGCTGCTGTAAATCACCCATACAGAATCGACGATGGGTCGCGTTATCGTGAGCCACAAGGAGGTCCTGCGATGGCGAACGCGACATCCGAGGAGCAAGCAGCCGATTTGGCGGCGCGTCTCGAGGCGGAGCCCGACATCGCAGTGGCATACCTTTTCGGATCCCGCGCCCGCGGGAATGCCCGGCCGAACTCGGACGTGGACGTGGGCGTGCTCCTCGATGCGGGCGTCGATATCCACCGTCGCCAGCTCGATCTGATCGCGTCGCTGGGCGCGAACGTCGACCTGGTGGTCTTGAATGACGCGCCACCGGCCTTGGGCTACCGGGTGTTGCGGGATGGCATCGTCCTGGTCTGCCACGACAATCGGGCGCGAGTCGAGCATTGGGTGCGGACCGTCGACCGCTACCTCGACACCGCCCCGATGCGGCGCACGCTCGAGGAAGGCCTTCGCCACCGGATAGCGGAGGGACGATTTGGTAGATCGTGAGGTGGTGCTACGCCGGCTACGTCAGGTCGACCGGCGGGTCGGCGCGATACGCGAGATCGCCGTACGGTCACAGGCGGCGTTTCTTTCCGACAAAGGTCTACAGGCAGCGACGGAACGGCACCTCCAGGTCGCGATTCAAGCCACGATCGATATCGCGCTGCACGTTCTGGCCGAGGACAGTGCGCAGACACCGGATGACTACGGCTCCGCATTCGTGCTGCTCGCTCAGGAGGGCGCGATACCCGGCACTCTCGCCGAACGCCTGCGGTCGGCGGCCGGTCTGCGGAACATCCTGGTGCACGCATATCTCGACGTCGACCCTCGTCAACTGCTGCTTCACCTCGATGACGTCGACGACCTGACAGAGTTCGCCCGGCATATCGAGTCCTACATCTCAAAAGAGACGGACCAACCAGAGGGCAGCTGATGGAATCGGTCAAGCTCCGCGTTCGAGCGAGACCCATGTCGATCGAAACTGTCGGTGCGTCGCTACCGGTGTGGGCGTCGGCGTGCGGCGCGTGTCTTTCCGGGCAGAACGACGGTGATGATCTCGCAGGTGACCGGCGCGCCGGAACGTTCGATTCGAGCGTCGGCGGTGAGCAGTGCGAAGTGGTGCCGTTCGGCGGCGGCGACGTAGGTCGCGTCGACGTAGCGCAGCGACGCTTGCGCGAGCGCCCAGGCGCGATGTACGTCCTCCCACGAGGTGGCTTCGATCTCGATCCCGAAAGACTGCGCGTCTTGCAGGGCCTGTTCCAAGTCGGCATCCCGCAGGGGATGGTCGGGGCGGTTCGCGGCGGCTCGGAGTCCAGACATGACCTCGAACGCGAAGTGTCCCGGCGCGATCAGCGGTTCGGCGGCCGGTTGGGCGGCCAGCGCGTCCCGGGCGGCGATCCCCCGTGGCCCGGGATCGGCGACAGCGTCGATGACGAGCCACGCATCGACGATCACCGCCCGCTGAGCTGGTCGGCGCGTTCGAGTTGCGCGGCCTCGATGGCGTCGAGCACCGCGTCCCGCTCGGCTGCGGGCACCTCGGGTCGACCGTGTAATCGCTGGGCCGTTCTGGCCAGCGCGTCTTGGCGGCGCAGATAGACCGCCTGTGCATGCACGGCCTCGAGAAGGTAGTTCTGCAAGGACGTGCCCCGCTCGGCTGCCGCCGTCCTGATCCGCTCGAGATCGTCGACGGGAACATCCCGGATCAGCACATTCGGCATGCGAGGACGATATCAATGCTGATAGCGGATGTGCAGGCAACTGGGCGCTGGCCGCCGCCGCGGTCGAACGCGGGGGTTCGGATTGTGCTTTCAATGGGCGTGTACCCGGTCGCGTAGGCTCCCGGCGCGACGGGGATCAGGAATCCGGCGACATGTCGATTCCACATGCCCGAACTGAGTCAACAGACGTTGACAGCGGTGACGCTCACAATGTGCGGACGACTGGTCGTCAAGGTGAGTTCGACGCGGCCCGAGCCGGTCTGGAGATGAGTGTTCGGCTCGGCAGGGAAATCGATGGGGCTTCCGCTGGCCACGGCCGTCCACGATCCGGTTGCGCCGTTCTCCAGGTTTCGCCAGGTGACCATCGCCGGCACCGAACACAGGACTCCGGGACGAGACGATATTCCGACGAAGGTTGCGTTCAGTCGGATGTACAACAGTCCGGGCAGGCTGTCCGTCGACACGGTGACGCCGCCGATCCGGCCGCCGCAGGCAATTCCGTCGGCGACCGTCACGGTGTCATGAAGGTTGACCCACCTGTCCTGCGTCTGATCCGCGACCGCCGGAGCGCCGGCGCCGAACAATCCGGCAACGACTAGCCCGCCCACCACGACCGAACTTCGGAGGGAATACACCGGTCAAACGTACTTGCGGCAGGATCGAGGTCGCCCACGGCGGCGAGCCGACACTCGTCGACGGCGGTGACGTCCTCGACGCCGCCTGCGAGTGGAGCGGTGCTGGGCACGGTGCATTTTGCATCGTTTCGCATCGTGAGCCATCCTGGAGACATGACGAAGGCGATCACTGTCCGCCTCGATGCGGCTGATTACGCTGCTCTGGCGCGACAAGCCGACCAGCTACGGGTCTCCCCGGGCACCCTGGCGCGGATGCTCGTACACGTCGGTCTCACCCAGGGCGACGCACCAGCAGGGCAGGATGCCCGGGCCGCTATCGCTCGGCTGGTGCGACGTTCGCAGCAGCGCCGATCGGCGGACGCCGTCGCCCTCGTCAACGATGAACGAGCCGCCCTCGGCTCGCAGCGGTGAGCGTCGTAGTAGATGCCAGCCTGATCGTGGCGTTGTTGGTCGCCGACCAACGCCAAGGAGCGGTTCGAGCTCATCTCGAAGGTTGGGTGGATTCTGGAGAGGAGTTGCACGCGCCTGCGGTGTTGCCGTACGAGGTCGCCAACGTTCTCGCACGGTTGGTCTTCGACGGCGACTTGGAAGCCGAAGACGTGGCGGACACCTGGTCCGACCTTGCAGCTCTGGACTTGGTGTTCCACCCTTTCGATCTCGTCGAGGACGGTCCCGCCGTCGCCGCGATCACCAGCGAGTCGCGGCGTCGCCACGCCACCGACGCGACATACGTTCGTTTGGCTCAACAGCTCGACACAGCCGTTTGGACCCTCGACGGGCCTCTCGCCCGCAACGCGGCCGACGTCGGCTTGCCCGTCAAGCTGATCAGCTGACACCGTTCCACCTGGGGATCCCCCAGAGGCGGTCGGGAGTGGGATGGTCAGCGGGTGTCTACCTGGACACCAAACGAATTGGCATCGAGCTCTACGCCAGGAATTCAGCACTGATGCACATCGTCGCCTGCAGGCGCACGCGAAGGCTCGCACCACGAGTGGTCACGTAGCCACTCCAGCGGCAATGACATTGATGGCCATTGTAGAAGTGTTCGTCGACGAGGCGCGGAACAAGAGCTTCCTGATCTTGTGCCGTAGTCAGCCCCGCAGCGGACGTGACGGGTGTCACGCAAGTTGATACGTTCTCTCAAGCCGGGCGACCGAGACCGGGTCCACGTGCGACCGAAGGGCGGCGAGCCGGAAGAAGATTCTTTCAGAGTTCGCCCGTACCCGGCCGATCCGCGAGGCGCATGTGTGGATCGCGTCAATCGGCGAACGCCCGGAGCGGGCCGTACGCAGCGATCTGTTGCGCGAGTTCACGACGTTCGCGGCAGGGATCGGCGCACACCGCATCGTCGTGGAATCGTGCTCCCAGGACAAGCAAGACCTCGCAGCGATCACCGGCGCGCTGGCAGCGATCGGCACCATCGACCGCGTTCGGGCAGCAATTGAATCGCCACGCAACCACGACTGCTGTGGGCGCCCGGCCGTCGTTCGCCAGCTTGTCACCGACGCCGGGTAGGCGCGCATCCAGCCGCGGCGACGGCTGTCGGCGGATCAGCAGCAACACCAGCAGCCCGAATATCTCCACCAGCGCGCTGCCCAGCACACAGCCCTGCGTTGCTTACTCGCCAACAAGCAATCGGCGATGCGATCCAGTTGTTCCTCGGGCATGGTTGAGTTTCCGTTGATAGCGCCGTAATGCGATCCGCGCGGGCACAACGTGTCAGGGGTGCCCGGTATGGTCCGCCGTATGAAAGGTGACGGGGGGCGGAGGGCGGCGTCAGGTCTGCTCTATCAATACCTATTCACGATCGAGACGTTCTTGAAACTGATCGATGATGGGTGGCCGAAGACCACCGAGGTGAGGATCGAAGACTGCAGCCACCCGAGCGTTCTGGATCAGGACATCGTCGACTTCTCGGTGCACGACCCCGACGGTAACGTCTTCTCGGTTCATCAGGCGAAGTCGACTGCCACACTCGAACGAACGACGATCAGCGCGAACGACGCTCTGGAAATTCTGATTCGTCTGGTCGGTTCTGTCGATTGCCCGGAATACGTTCTCACCACGAACGCCCGCCCCGGACGGGAAATCGACAGGCTGAACACGCTACTGAGTGACGCCGAAGCCGAGAAGGGGTCCGGCAGCTCTTTGATCAGCGAGCTACAAGAAATCGCATCCACATCTGGCGTGTTGGCTGCGCGGTTTCGTCGCTGGATTCAGAGCGTATCGGTCGCCTTCGCCGCGCGAGGGTTCATGCGACAGGCGAGTCCTCGACACTGATCCGTCGGCGCATCACGGACAGGATCGCTGCCTGGCGGCGCGACCACCGCCTGTCACTGGGGGAACGGGCGGCGCTCCTGCTGGAGAACTCGCTGATAACCAACGTCTTCGCACTAGCCGCCGGAACACGGGCCGATTCGGGCGAACCGCATCGCGGCGCCGTCAGTTTGGCCAACTTCGAAGCCTTACTTGCTGAGCCCCCGTTCGTCCTTGCGGAAGCTGCCGCAATCGCCGAGTTCGGGAATGGCATTCATCACGTGCCCAGTGGTGATGGAGTCGAGAGGCCGGAGCTGCTCGAGGAGATCGCGCGTCGGTTCGACAACGTTCGAACCCGCGACGTTCGGAGATGCTCACTGACCGGAATGTCCGGGATCGGCAAGAGCCGAATGGCCGCGATGTATGCCCACCGGGAGCGCGAAGCGTACGACCGCGTGTGCTGGATCGACGCCAGCTCGGAAGCGTCGATCATCGCTTCCATCACGAATCAGGCCCGAACGATCGGCGTCGACCTCCTCGACAAGCTGACTTCAGAGGAGATCGCGCCCGCGTTTCGGGAGTGCATCGGACGTTTCACGGGACGCTGGTTGATCGTGTTCGACGATGCACGGGATTCCCGGCTGCTGGAACCCTGGACGCCGCACGCCGGAACCGCCCATGTGCTGGTGACTTCGACAAACTCCGTCGATTGGACCGCCTTTGAACCAGTACCGGTTCGCCCGATGGATCAGCCGCAGTCGATACAACTGCTGCGGTCGCGGCTGGCAGACGATCTGCACACCACCGAGCCCGGCGACCAAGTTCTCCTCGACGGCGCTCTCGCACGCCTGGCCGACAAACTGGAGCGATGGCCGCTCGCCTTGCAGATCGCAGCGGCGCACTTCGGTACCACATCGTCGGTGGTGCAGGGTGTTGGTGCGTATCTGTCTCAGATCGCGGCCTACGTGATCGACGACGAAACACTAGATCGAGACGGGTACCCGCGGACACTGCAAGCTGCAATCAACATTTGCCTCGACCGGCTAGCTGCTTCCGGCAGAACGGAGTCCGCGTCCGAGACGGGGCTACGGATGCTCGCCGCGAGTTCTGTCCTCGCGTCCCGCGCAATTCCCGAAGTGCTCTTGTTCGCCATCGCGACGGTGCCGCCCCACACCCTCGTCGAACGTGACGGCAGACACGTCATACCGGACACCGACTTGCCGCTGGTGGATCGAGCGATTCGCCGCATACGACGAGAGTCGCTGATCGAGCGAGGCGACGGGCTGGACGCTACTGCACCATGGGAACTTCGGGTCCACGTCGACGTCAACGAGATAGTCCAACGGATTATGCGGCAACGAGTCGATTTGGGCGTTGTGCTGAACATGAGCGCGGGCCACGTGTCGACGTGGCTTGTACACTTCCTCACTCGTCAGGACTTTTCATCGGCGATTGCGCTGCAACCGCACGCGCTGGCGATACTTCAGCTGGCAGAGGGCGTCGATGAGGAGGATCTTCGCTGGTGCGCGTTGCTGGCCGGAAATCAATCGGCTCTCCTCGACCTGCAGGGCAAGAGTGCAGATGCGAAAGATTGGCTCCTATTCGAACTTCGCCTCCTGCAACGGTTCCCGCGTCCACACTTCCGGCTGATCGCGAAGACAGCGGATCAGATCGCACAGTCCCTGATCCATCTGGGGTCCCCAGGGGAGGAGATCGAATCGTACGCAGACGTCGCCACGTCAGCGCTGGAGCGCGCGGCCCACGCCGGCGACATCGACTGGGACGGCGAAGGCGTGCGGTGGAACCTGCTCGAGTATGTCCGCGCGCTCACGCGAAAAGCACAGCACGAAGGGCGTTCGGGGCACAGTCTGTCCGGACTGCAGCAACGACTCGACTCAATGCGGAGCACCTTTCCTGGCTTCGCCGGCGACCAGCAACACGCCCTCGCAAGAGCGGTCGATAATGACCTCGATCACGGGCGAGATGAATCGGCGCTCGCTGGCGCCCGCAGACTTCTTCAAGAGGTGGTGGCCCCCAACGATCACCGGGGACGACTGGACGCACGGGTCCGCGAGATCGAAGCGTTGGCGATGCTGGGCGATGTAGGAGAGATTCAATCGCGGCTGGCCGACTTCGCGGCGGACCGCGACCGCCACCCGGCGGTCAAAGCTTCCCTCGCCTCAGGGCTGCTCGATACGGCGGCCGCGATCGAAATGCGGATCATCCTTGGACTCACGGGCGAACAGGACCGCTCCGTCATCGCGCAACTGCTCCGCGTATCGAGTGTTCTCCTGGTGAGCGACTACGACCGATATCGGCATGCCCTTCTCGCGGCATGCGAGGGAAGCCATCACGACGACGCGAACGGGGTCCGCCAACTCCTTCAGGTCGCAGAATCGGTGAAGCCGACAGCACTCCCCGAGACGGTTCGGTCGAACGTGATGATGGAGAACATCGCTGAATGGCTCGAGTACTGGTTGGAATGCGCAGAGAAGGGCTCCCAAGCCCGAGCAGTTGCCTGCGACGCACATCGGCGCAGGCTCTACACCGCCGGCGACGGCTTAAAATCGATCAGGCTGTACCTCGTCGTATCCGCCCTTACCCCAGAACTCGGCCGCGCATCAACCAAGCCTGGGGACTACAAAGGAACGTGGCGGCGCAGAATGTTGGGCTACGAACGAGCCCTCGACCTGCGGCAAGCCGCCACAGGCCGGCCCGTGGCCTGTATTCTCATCGACCCGCCCGACAGCGACGATAACCGCCTCGCCGACCCGCTCGATTGGATCGACAACGATCACAGCGTCGTCCACTACGAGGTCGTTCTCAAGAGTTCGACGACATCCAACGACGACCTGGTCATCGCCATAACCTAACGTCGAAGGGCTCAGATCACGTGTCCGAATCCGCCTACGTCGGGCCAGGTCAGCTCAGCCCCGCACACGAATGCAACCCCGACACCACGATGTTGGTGATGAACAGGTTGAACATCGCGATGAACCCGGCGACGTTGATCCAGGCCGCCTTGGTGTCCCGCCGCCCGAGGTCGCGCGGGCCTTCAAGTATGCCGCGTAGGGGCCGCGGCCGCCTGGGCGCCGCTGCTGGCCAGCCCGGCGGCAGTCAGTCAGGCGCCGCGCGTTCGTCGCTGATTCAGCAGGGCTACCCCCTGTGCCCCCCGGAGACGTGTTCGATCGCAGGGACGACACCGACACCCGTCGTGACGCGGCGGGAAGAGGTCACCGGCTCGGTCCCTCCGGCGGTGCAGGCGGACCCGGCGAGAGTTCGCGCAGATGCTGCTGCCGCTCGACGAGGATCCGGTGGAGCACGTCTTCCTGCAGGACGTGGCCGAGCTGCTGCTTGCGGACGAAGGCGTCGAATCCGGGGATGGTGAACTCCAGGCGGCCCCGGCCGGCTGGAGTGATGAATCCCTTGTCGATGAGGCTGGCCCTGGCCATGCTGACGGCGCGGGACTCACGGCCAAGCAGGGCGGCGATGACTGCACGTTCGGCCGCCGCAGCCTCTTCAGCGGCGGCGGCCATCGCGGTCATGAACTGCTGTTCGGCCTCGGTGGACTTGTTCCACCGGGCACGAAAAAGTCCTTGGAGGTCGTCCTCGACCTGTGCGTGGCCACGCGTCACGTGCCCGAGGTCGAGGACGGCGCCGCGGTCGGGGTTTCCGGCGGCCGCCCAAGTGGCGTCGCCGTAGAGCTGCAAGGTGTAAGGGTAGCCGGCGGTGTGGTCCACGACCCGGTCGACGGCTTCCTTCTCCCATCGCACGCCCTGGTCGGCGGCGGGCTTTGTGATGGCCAGGCGTGAGGCGTCTGGGGACAGGCGTTCGAGGTGTCGGTAGGCGAACCGCTCACTGAATGTGGCCGCGGCGGCGATGACTTCGGGGGTCTCGGGAAGTCCAGCGGCGAAGACGCCAGCCGGGAGGTCGTGTTGCTCGGCCTGCAGGTCCTGCCACGTGACAGCGAGTGCACGCAGGCTGCCCGAGTCGGCATCCTGGATCTCATCGATGAGCAGCACCAGGCCGCGATGCCCCTCCTCGAGCGCGGCTCGGGTGCCTTCAATGACCAGGGACTTCAGGTTGGCCAGGTGCTCGGCGCCGTGCGGGCGCAGCGTCGCCTCCACGCCCGCAACGCCGGGCACCCCAGCGGTGATCTTGAGCTGTTCGACGGGGCGGGCAGCCGGCCGCGTGCCTTCTTCCCCCAGGACCGGCCGCGTTCCTCGAGCTGCATGGCCAGCGCCCGCGTCAAGGTCTCCACTCCCCCGCCCGTGACCCAGGCAGTGGCGATGTCGAGCGCTTCGGCACGCCGCTGCACCTCGCGCAGCAGCGAGGTCTTGCCCACGCCGCGGGGGCCGGTGTCGACGCGGATGCGCCCGATGAGTCGACGGAGCTCGGCGAGGTAGATCAGCCGTTCGTCGACCTGCGCGAGCTGCTCGCCGCGGCCGAGCACCTCACGTGCGACCTGGCCGGGGGTGTAGGGACTGGGCTGCATCGGCTGGCTCCCGAACGGGGACACACGTCCCACACGACTTTATACTCGGGCCTAAGTATAAAGAACGATCGGGTGAGAGCACCGCGGCGCGCCGTCACGTCGTGGAGCCGTCCGGCGGCGGATTCCCCTGCGCTCAGCGAACGTTGGCGCGAGCTAGGCGGTCGGGCCGGAACCCGACCACGAGTGGCGCAACCCGGATAACGACCTACCCGGCGATTCGAGGTAGCCCGCGAGTTTCACTGTGCAGCGCTGCGTCCGCCGATGGACCCGTTTGTGCAGGCCTGGTCAGTTCAACCCCGCGTACGAGTGCAACCCCGACACGACGATGTTGATGATGAACAAGTTGAACAGCATCGCGGTGAACCCCGCGACGTTGATCCAGGCCGCCTTGGTGTCGCGCCACCCCGACGTCGCGCGGGCGTGCAGGTACGCCGCGTAGATCACCCAGGTGATGAAGGAGACCGTCTCCTTGGGGTCCCAGCCCCAGAACCGGCCCCACGCCGCCTCCGCCCAGATCGCGCCCAGGATCACGCCGGCGCCGAAGAGCGGGAAGCCGATGATGGTGGTCTTGTAGGCCAGCCGGTCGAGGCTCTGCGCGCTGGGCAACCGCCGCGCCAGCGCCCCGAGCCGTCCGTGTTCGGACCCCTCCGGCTGACGTAGCCGCAGCAGGAACAGCAGGCTCGCGACGCCGGACACCAGGAAGATGCCGCTGCCGATGCTGACGATCGTCACGTGGATCGGCAGCCAGTACGACCGCAGCGCGGGCACCACCGGCGCCGCGTCCGCGTAGAGCACCGTCCCCGCGAGGAACATCAGCACCAGCACCGGCGCGAGCACGAACACCCACATCGAGCGGTACTTCTGCCCGCGCAGCAGCACCAGGCCGACGACCATCGCCGCGGTGCAGGCCATCGTGACGAACTCGTACATGTTGCCGAGCGGGAACCGGTGCGTGGCCAGTCCGCGCAGCACGATCGACAGCACCTGCAGCGCGACGCCGACGATCAGGACCGCGTACGCCGAATTGCCCAGCCGCTCCGCGAACGGCTTGCGCGGCGCCTCGACGACCCGACCCGGCACCAAAGCACCGACCTCACCCGCCGCAACCAACTCCGACGCGTGCGCCTTGCCCGCCTTCGCGCTCGCGTACTGCCAGATCAGCAGGACGAACGCGACGACGAACACCGCGAACGCCGACTCGAAGGCCAGGTCGCTGTACCCGGCGAGGGTCTCGTCGATCGGCATTCGTCACCTTCCTGAATCTGCGCGGCCGTCTGAATCTGCAGGGTCGCCACCGAGCAGCCGCGCATGCAATCGATCGAACTCGTCGCCCCACCCGGCGTGATCGGTGCGGGCCAGCCCACCCAGCTCTACTACCGTACGTCGTTCGCCACCCTCGTCAACCGGGTAGGCGCGCAGCCACACCCGACGCCGCCGAATCAGCAGCGACACCAACAGCCCAGCCATCATCACCAGCGCGCTGCCGAGCACCCAGCCCTGCGTCGGGTCGTGCGAGACCTGCAGGTTGACGAACTCCTTCGCGCCGTCGAAGCGGACCTGGGTGCCGTCGGGCAGCGTCGCGCTCTGGCCCGGGACCAGGTTCACCCGCGCCTGCTTCACCAGCCGACCCTGGTTGACCAGTTCCTTGTTCAGCGAGAACAGCGACTGCGGGATGCCGGTGTCCAATCCGGTGTCGCCCTTGTAGACGTCGATGGCGACGGCGGGGTCGGTCATCGCCGGGAAGCTCGACGAGAGCAGCGTGCCGTGCAGCAACGCGGTCGGCGCGAACAGTCCCTCGAGCGCGATCTGGTTCTTGCGCCGCTCGTCGGCGTCGGGGTACATGCCACCTGGCGGGTCGAAGCGCATCGCCCCGGTGGACAGGAACGTGGTGGCGTCCTCGGGGCGCCACTGCAGCGTCTCGGTGCGGGTCTCACCGTTGGGGAAGGTGACGGTGAAGGTCGGCGCATAGCCGTGGCCCTGCAGGTACACCCGGTCCCCCGCGACGCGCAGCGGGTGGTTGACCCGCAGCGTGTCGTCGCGCCAGGTGTTGGTGGCGAGGTCGTCCCCGGCCTGGTAGGCGATGTTGGAGGTGAACATCTCCGCCTGACCGGTGTCCAGGTAGTCGGCCCGGAAGTCCTTGACGCGCACACAGATCGGGGCCATGCCGGTGCCGTCGCGGACGTTGCCCGCGCGGAACGAGTCGAACGCCGCCGGTGACGTGCTGCAGAAGCCGGGACCGTCGTCGGCGATGACGATCACCGAGCCCTCGTAACCGAACAGCTTGCCGACGGCGATCGACACCAGCAGCGCCACCAGCGCGAGATGGAACACGAGGTTGCCGAGTTCGCGGGTGTAGCCCTTCTCGGCGGAGACGGTGACCTCGTCGGGGTGCGGCGAGCGCGGATCCGCCGCCCGCTGCACCGCCCGCCAGCCCCGCAAGTCACCGCGTACCCGCGTCGCCGCCTGCTCGGGGGTCTCGTCGACCACGGTGCGGTAGTGGTGCGGCAGCCGCGCCAGGTTGCGCGGTGTCGGCACCGGCGGGGTGCGCAACGCGCGGTAATGGTCGACGCAGCGCGGCAGGATGCAGCCCACCAGCGACACGAACAGCAGGGCGTAGATCGCGGTGAACCAGAAACTGGAGAAGACGTCGAACAGTTCCAGCCGGTCCATCCACGGCCCGAGGGTGGGCCGGTCGGCGACGTACTGCTCGACCTTCTGCTCGTTGAGGCTGCGCTGCGGCAGCAGGGCACCGGGGATCGCGGCCAGCGCGAGCAGGAACAGCAGCGCCAGTGCGGTGCGCATGCTGGTGAGGCCGCGCCAGGTGTTGCGGACGAACGCGACGATGCGGCGGAGCAGCGACTGGCGCCGCGGCGGGGTCGGGGGCACGTTCGGGGGCGCTTCGATGGTCGTCATATCGGCAGCACGACCCCGGAGACGAACGGATCCCGCACCCAGCCGACGAACACGTCCCACACGCCGGTGACCAGCGCGACGCCGACGCAGATCAGCGCAATCCCGCCGACGACCTGGATGAGGCGCGCATTGCGCCGTAGCCAGCCCACCCCGCGCAGCGCGCTCACCGACCCGAACGCGAGCAGCACGAACGGTAACCCGAGACCGAGACAGTAGGCGACGATCAGCGCCACCCCACGCGCGGCGGTCATGCCCTCGGTACCCGCCGCCACCGACATCACACCGGCGAGGGTCGGGCCGAGGCACGGCGTCCAACCGAGGGCGAACACCGCGCCCAGCAGCGGCGCCCCGGCGAGGCTGGTGATGCGGCGCGGCTCCATCCGGGTGTCGCGCTGCAGCACCGGAATCAGTCCGACGAACACCAGACCCATGACGATCGTGAGCACGCCGCCGATCCGCTGCAGCAGCTCACGGTTCACCGCGAGAGTCTGGATCAGCCCGAACACCGACGCCGTGGCCAGCACAAACACGACCGTGAACCCCGCGACGAACAACCCCGCCGCGCCGGCGACCCGAGTGCGGCCGGCACGGGTCGTGACCGCGGTCGTACCGCGAGCCTCGTCGACGCTGACCGGTGGTGCGTCGCTGCCGACGATACCGGCGAGGTACGACAGGTAACCGGGCACGAGCGGCACCACGCACGGCGACGCAAAAGAAACCAGCCCCGCGAGCACGCTCGCACCCAGGGCGAGCAGCAGCGGCCCGGACGCGGCCGCGTCCTGAAAGCTGTCCCCGATGCTCGCGAGCGTCACGCCGACTGTTCCTTCGCGACGCGCTGCACCACGGGTTCGAGATCCTCGGCAAGCAGTTCCCGCAGGAACACCGCGGCGACGCGGTGGTCCCGGTCGAGCACGAGGGTGGTGGGGATGACGCTGGTCGGGAAGTTGCCGCCGAGAGCGATGAGGCTGCGCATGGAAGGGTCGTAGATCGACGGGTACCCGATCTTGTTGTCGAGCACGAAGTCGCGGGCCTTGTCCTGCTCGGAATCGCGCACGTTGATGCCGAGGAACGCGACCCCGGAGTCCTTGGTGTCGGTGTAGACCTGTTCGAGGTCGTCGGCCTCGCCGCGACACGGCCCGCACCACTGGCCCCACATATTGATCACGACTACCTCGCCGGCGAACTCGTCGAGCGAAGTGGTCTTGCCGTCGACCATGAGGTCGGGGCCGGAGAGGTCGCCGATGGTGCCGCGCTCGCTCGGCGGGTCGTAGACGATGTCGGTCTGGCCGCCCGGGGACACGAAATCGAAGGTGCCGCCCTGGGCGACGGCGTCGCTCCCGGTGGAACACGACGTCAGCCCCAGCCCGGCCACGGCAAAAGCCGCAGCCACGGCCGCGACGGATCGCCTCATGCCCCCGTCACCGTCGGATCCGATGCGCCGGCCGGCTCGGAGTACACGATGTCGACGAGGGTGTCCCCGACGTAGACCAGCGAGGTCAGGGACGCGAGCGAGCACTGCCGCTTGCGCGGGTCGTGCCACAGGCGGTCGCCCTGCAGAAACCGGCGCAGCGTCCACACCGGTAGCTGATGGGAGACGCAGACCGCCTCGTGACCGGCGGCCTCGGCGCGTGCCTTGTTCGCCGCGGCAAGCATGCGGTGCGCGATCTGGATGTAGGGCTCGCCCCACGACGGGGTGAACGGGTCGCGCAACTTCAGCCAGTGCTTCGGCTTACGTAGCGCGCCGTCGCCCACCCCGAACCGCAGGCCCTCGAACGAGTTCCCGGCCTCGATCAGGTTGTCGTCGGTGTGCACGGTCAGGCCGTGCTCCTGCGCTATCGGCGCCGCGGTCTGCTGGGCGCGTTCGAGCGGGGATGCGACGACGTAGGCGACGTCGTGGTTGGCCAGCGTGTTCGCGACGGCGACGGCCTGCGCGCGGCCGGTCACCGACAGCGAGAAGCCGGGCAGGCGCCCGTACAGGATGCCGCCGGGGTTGTTCACCTCGCCGTGTCGCAGGACGTGCACGATGGTGCGCACCTTGGGCTCGGTCACGAGGTTCGTCCTTCTGAGTCGGTGGCGGGCGCGGCACTCCCCGCGTCGTTGGGGCCGGTCACGCGGTTGTTCCGGGGTCGGCGGCCGCGGCCGCGGCACTTGCTGCGGCGGGCAGCGCGTCGGCGATCCGGCCGAACGCCTCGTCGTCGAGGACGGACGAGACGAACCACGCCTCGAACGCGCTCGGCGGGGCGTACACCCCGCGCTCGAGCAGGGCATGGAAGAACGCCGGGAACCGCCAGGTCTGGGCCGCCTTGGCGCCGGCGTAGTCGCGCACCGGGCGCTCGGCGAAAAACACGCTCACCATGTTGCCTGCGAACTGCACCTGGTGCTCGACGCCGGCCGCGTCGAGTGCGTCACCCAGCAGCGTTCCGAGGCGTTTCGCGTTCGCGTCGAGGCTCGCGTAGACGGCGGCGTCGGCGGCCCGCAGCGTCGCCAGGCCGGCCGCGACGGCGACCGGGTTCCCGGACAGCGTGCCGGCCTGATACACGGGGCCGGCGGGCGCGAGGTGCCCCATCACATCGGCGCGACCGCCGAATGCGGCCGCGGGCAGGCCGCCGCTCATCACCTTGCCAAAGGTGTATAGGTCGCCGGCGACGCCCTCGAGGCCGAACCACCCCGACGGGCTGACCCGGAACCCGGTCATCACCTCGTCGACGATGAGCAGCGCGCCGTGCTCGGCGGTCAGCTTGCGCAGGCCCGAGTTGAAGCCGGGATCGGGCGCGACGGCACCCATGTTGCCGGCCGCGGCCTCGGTGATGACGGCGGCGATCGTGCTGGGATTGGCGGCGAACGCGGCGGCGACGGCGTCGAGGTCGTTGTAGGGCAGGACGATGGTGTCGCCGGCCTGGGCGCCGGTCACGCCGGGCGAGGTGGGCAGGCCGAGGGTGGCGACGCCGGAACCGGCGTCGGCGAGCAGGGCGTCGACGTGGCCGTGGTAGCAGCCCGCGAACTTGACGATCTTGGCGCGGCCGGTGAAGCCGCGGGCGAGGCGGACCGCGCTCATCGTCGCCTCGGTCCCCGAGTTCACGAGGCGGACCTGATCCACCGGCGCGACCCGTGCGACGATCTCCTCGGCGAGTTCGACCTCGCCGGCGGTCGGGGCGCCGAACGAGAGGCCGTCGCCGACGATACGGCGCACCGCCTCGACCACGTCGGGGTGGGCGTGGCCGAGGATCATCGGGCCCCAGGAGCAGACGAGGTCGATGTAGTCGTTGCCGTCGGCGTCGGTCAGGGTGTAGCCCTGCGCGCGGGAGATGAAGCGCGGCGTGCCCCCGACGGCGGCGAAGGCGCGCACCGGGGAGTTGACACCGCCGGGGATCACGGCGCTGGCTCGGTCGAACAGTGCGGCCGAGACCGCGGTGGAGACAGTCACGGCCTCCAGTGTCCCAGTCGTGACCGCCTCCACCGCCACAGGGTGCGGCTACTCGCCCGGACCGAGCACCAGGACGGCGTTGTGACCGCCCATGCCGAGGGAGGACTTGACGGTGTACCCCGGTCGCGTCGCGGTCGGTCCGTCCAGCAGCTGCGGGTGCGCGACCGCGCCCGCGAAGTGCTGCGGCGCGGGGACGATGCCGCGCTCGGTTGCGAGTGCGGCGACACCGACTTCGACCGCTGCCGCGGCCGCCTGGCAGTGGCCCGTCAGCGGCTTCACCGAATAGATCTGCGTGGTGGACGGGAACAGGCGCTCGAGCACTGCCGATTCGGCGCCGTCGCACTGCTTGGTTCCCGGGCCGTGCGCATTCAGGTACGCAACCTCATCCGGTTCGACGCCCGCTCGGTGCAGCGCCGTCTCGAAGCAATCGACGACGGCACACAGACTCGGATCGATCGACGTCACGTGATGGGCGTCGTGCGTCATCGCGCCGCCGAGGAGCGTGGCGTAACCGGATCCGCGGAGGCGGTTGGACAGCACGTACCCGACTGCGGCCTCGCCGTAGACGAAGCCGCGGGTGCCGGTCTGGAACGGTCGGCAGGCCGACGCCGGTTCGACGTCGGTGATCGCCACCCGCAGCCTCTCGAACTGCCCGACGATGCCGGGTGTCGCGGACAGGTCGGTGGCTACCACCACGACGTCGTCCACCACGTCCGTGTCCAACCACGACTTCGCCGTGATGAATGCGGCGCTGCCGGAGGTGCACATCGCCGAGACGTTCATCGCCGGGCCCTGGAATCCGAACTCCGCCAGTAGCATGGTCACCGATGTTGATGGTACGAGCCCGAGATACTCCCGGATCGTCGCCCAGTCTCCGGGCTTCGGATGCGAGGCTCGCACCTGCTCGGGATCACCGAGCACATACGCGTGCACCAACCCGACTCGGCGGCCCGGCGTCCAGCCACGCTCGCGCGCATTCTCGATCGCCTCGCGGGCCGCCCACCGCATCGCGCGCACGTAGCGCGTGCCACCGTCGTCGGCGCGTCCGCCTTCGGGAACCCGCACGACCCAACCCGGTTCGGAACAGCCCCGACCGTAGCCGTCTACCAGTTCGGCGGCCGACTTACCCGACATCACACCCCGCCAGAGTGCCTCCCTGCCCCAGCCGTACCCCGTCACGGCGCCAATCCCCACCATCGTCGTCATGCCCATCGTTGGATTCCTTTCGTTGATGTGCGGCGGACCTTGTGAAACACCGCAAATTCAACTAGCGGAGCAAACTTGGGGCAAACTGGACGGGACCTGAATACAATCGATGCAGTCCGAAACGGACTTTCGGCACCAGCGACGGACGTCAGGGGGCAGCGATGGTCGACATCGCTCCAGAATCACCTGTCGCCGAAGACGATCCGACCGGTGAGCGCGCCCTCGCTGAGCTGGCCGAACGCTACCGACTACTGGTCGATCTGAGTCCCGACGCGATCGGCGTGCACGAGGGCGGAATCATCGTGTACGCAAACCCCGCGGCCGTCCGGTACGCCCGCGCGGAATCGGCGGCCGAGCTTGTCGGTCGGCCAATAACCGACGTCGTGCATCCGTCGTCGATCCCGGACATGCTCACGCGCTTGATGGGTCTGACCGAAGAGGGAATGGTCACCGAACCCGCCGAGGCGCTGATGCAGCCGGTTCGCGGTGAGGTGATCGAAACCGAAATCGTGTCGGTGCGCACGGTGTGGGCGGGCCGTCCGGCATTCCAGGTGATCATGCGCGACATCTCGATCCGCCGCGCCGCCGAGTCGGCACTGCGCTACCGCGCCGCGCTGGTTGAACACGTCACCGACGCGATCATCGCGACGACCGCCGACGGCATCGTGCAGGCGTGGAATCCGGCGGCGGAGCAGATCTACGGTCGCGGCGCGGATGAGGCGGTCGGGATGCCGTTGGCGGCCGCGGTTGGCGCCACCCTCGATCCCGATGTGATCGTCGCCGACGGCGGCACCGTCGAGACCACCCACCGTCGAATCGACGGCGCCGAGATCGCGGTGCGCGCGTCGGCCGCGGTGATGGCCGGGGGTGGCCACGTGCTGGTCTGCCACGACGAGACCGCGCGCCGCCGGGCGCAGGAGCGCTTCCGAACCGTCGTCGCGACGTTGCGCGAGGCCGTCGTCGTCGTCGATGCGGACGGTCGGATCGAGACCGCGAATCCGGCCGCACAGCGGATGTTCGGGCGCACCGCTACCGCGCACGGAGCCGACCTCGAGCACCTCGGCCTGCTCGACCGGCAGGGCCGCCCGATCGAGTCGGCGGACAATCCGCTGTGCACGGCACTCGAAACGGGCCGGGTTCCGAAGTCACGGTTGTTGCGGCACCGCAATTCGGACGGCGGCGACCGCTGGCTCACAGTGAGCTGTGGGCGCCTGGAACCTGACCGAACAGGGTCGGCGATCGTCGCGTCGTTCGCGGACATCACCGAGCAACGCGCGGCCTCCGAGCGGTTGCGCTACGCCGCCACCCACGACGCGCTCACCGGTCTCGCCAACCGTGCCGCCGTCGTCACCCGCCTCGACCACGTGCTGCGCGAACCCGACCCCGCGCGGACCACGATCGTCAGCTACGTCGATCTCAACGACTTCAAGACACTCAACGACTCACTCGGGCACAGCGTCGGCGACGAGGTGCTGCGCGTCGCCGCGCAGCGGCTGCGGCGGACGGCCGGATCCGGGGACGTCGTGGGCAGGATCGGTGGCGACGAATTCGTCGTCGTCACGTCGGCACCCTGCGAGGACGACGCGGCCTCGCAGGCGGCGCGGCTGCGACAGGTCCTCGCCGTGCCGATCGACGTCTATGGGAAGGTACTGCGAATCGACGCCAGTGTCGGCGTGGTCACCGTCGCGGCGGCGGGTGATCCACGGACCAGTACGGAGTTGCTGCGCGACGCCGACATCGCGATGTACCACGCCAAGGCGACCGGCCGCGCCGGCTACGCGGTGTTCAACGTCGAGTTGCGCGAGCGGATGCAACGTCGCCAGCAGCTCGAGCAGGGGCTGCGTGGGCCCGAGGCGGCCGCACAGTTGTCGACGGTGTATCAGCCGATCGTCGAACTGACGACGGGCCGTACGCACGCCGTCGAGGCCCTCCTACGGTGGACGCACCCCACGCTCGGGTCCGTCTCGCCCGCCGAGTTCATCCCGCTCGCCGAGGAAAGCGACCTCATCGACGTGCTCGGCCGGTTCGTGCTTACGCGCGCCGCCGACGACATCGCCGACCTACGCCGCGACCACCCCGATCTGCACGTGTCGGTCAACCTGTCGGTCCGGCAGACCACCGACCCCGACCTCGTCCCCCTCATCACGGGGGTGCTCGAGGCGTCGGGACTCCCGGCGAACGCCCTGTACGTCGAGATCACCGAGAGTGCCGTGATGAGCGACCCCGCCGCGGCGGCCGCGGCGCTGGCGTCGCTGCGCCGCCTCGGCGTCCGCGTCGCCCTCGACGACTTCGGCACCGGCTACTCCTCCCTCGTCCAATTGAACCGGCTGCCGCTGGACGTGATCAAGATCGGCAAACCCTTCGTCGACGATCTCGGCACGTCGCCGCAGGCTGACGCGATCGTGATCGCCATGATCGGCGTCGCGCACTCGACCGGCCGACTCGTCGTCGCCGAGGGCGTGGAGACCCCCGGTCAACTCGCGATGCTGCGCGACTACGGCTGCGACGCCGCCCAGGGCTTCCTGCTCGGGTGCCCCATGCCGCTGAGTGCGCTTCGCGCCGGCGAGTGGTTGAAGGGTCCGGAGCGCAACTGAGGGCGCCACTCAGGTCGATCAACCACGCACGGGTGCAGGATCCCGGCGCTACCGTCGGTGGATGGCCATGGCTACCGAGCAGACGACCGCCGACCATTTGCGCACCGCACTCGACGGCGCCTGGCACGACACGCGGGCGAAGATGCGCGTCGAGATCGACCGCCCCGAGTTCCGGCCGGAGTACGTGCCCGACCTCGCGCAGGCGCGCGCAAAGGCGCTCGACCAGATGCGGTTGCTGGCCCAATGCGGTTTGCCCGCCGAGGGATTTCGCGTCGGGCATGGCGGCAGCGGGAACGTCGGGGCGGCGGTGACGGGCATCGAGATGCTCGCGATGGCGGACCTGTCGCTGATGGTGAAGGCCGGCGTGCAGTGGGGCCTGTTCGGCGGCGCGATCGAGAACCTGGGCACCGGGCGCCATCACGTCCGCTACGTCAAACCGCTGATCGACCTCGACCTGCTCGGCTGCTTCGCGATGACCGAGACCGGGCACGGCAGCGACGTGCAGTCGCTGGAAACCACCGCGACCTACGACGCCGACACCGACGAGTTCGTCGTGCACTCCCCCACCCCGTCAGCACGCAAGGACTACATCGGCGGCGCCGCCCAGCACGCGCACTTCGCGGCGGTGTTCGCGCAACTGATCGTCGGCGGCGAAACCATGGCGTGCACTGCCTTCTCGTACCGATCCGGGACGACGACGGCAACGACCTGCCCGGCGTGACGACGTCGGACTGCGGGTACAAGGGCGGACTGACCGGAGTCGACAACGGGCGCATCGTCTTCGACCAGGTGCGGGTGCCGCGGGAGAACCTGCTCAACGCGTACGGCGACGTCTCCGACACCGGCGAGTACACCTCCCCCATCGACAACACGAGCCGCCGATTCTTCACGATGCTCGGCACATTGGTGCGCGGACGGGTGACGGTCGGCGGCTCGGCGGCCGCGGCCGCGCGCGTCGCGATCGCGATCACATGCCGGTACGCGTTGCAGCGCAGACAGTTCACCTCACCCGATGCCGACGACGAGGTTCTGATCATGGACTATCTGGTGCATCAGCGGCGGCTGCTGCCGCTCGTCGCCAAGGCGTAGCACTGGGTTTCGCGCAGAACGAATTGGTGTCGACGATGCACCGGCTGCAGAGCATCACGGATGCCCATCCGCAGGAACAGCGCGAACTCGAAAGCCGCGCGGCCGGATTGAAGGTCGCGAACACAGCGTTCGCGACCCCCGCGATCCAGGAGTGCCGCGAGGCCTGCGGCGGCGCGGGATACATGATGGAGAACCGACTGGTCGCGCTGAAGGCCGACACCGACGTGTTCACGACCTTCGAGGGCGACAACCATGTGCTCACCCAGCTGGTCGCCAAGGAACTGCTCACCGGATATGCGGAGGAGGTCCGGGGCATGAGCCCGTGGGAGTGGGCCCGCTTCGCCGCGCTCACGGTCGGTGACGTCGTGAAGAAACGGACCGCGGCGCAGCAGATCATCCAGACGCTGCTCGACACCCGCAAGGACAACGAGGAGGACGGCAGCCTCTTCGATCGCGGCACCCAACTCGGGATGTTCGAGGACCGGGAGGAGTACCTGCTCGCCACCGCCGCCCGACGGCTGCGCGGCGCATTGGAGCGAGAAGACGACCCGTTCGACGCGTTCAACTTCGTCCAGGACCACGTGCTCACCGCGGGCCGCGCACACATCGACCGGATCGTGGTCGAGGCGTTCGTCGCGGGGATCGCCACCTGCGCCGACGACGACGCCAAGGCGCTGCTGGCCGACCTGTGCGACCTCTACGCCCTGACGATCATCGACGAGCAAGGCGTGGTTCATCGAGCACCGCCGGCTCTCGGTGGAGCGCGCGAAGTCCGTGACCCGCGGCGTCAACGAGCGCTGCCGGTCGCTGCGCCCCGACGTCGCGACGCTGGTCGACGGGCTTGGTGTGCCGAACTCGTTCGCGGTCGCGGCGATGCTGGAGTGAGGGCTGGGCAACGCTCCGCCGCCTTCCCGCGCACCTTCCCCAACGCCGACAATCTGCATGAATCGCGCCACCTGCCGATCTTCACCGACGACTGGTCGGATACAGTCGAAGTCCGACAGCTACAGGAGTACTTGATGTCCGAGACCGCCCGAAAGCCGAAAGCCGCTACGCCGTTGCGCCAGTCGAAGGTGACCGCGGTGAGTTCGGGTGCCCGAGGCCGAGTGAACGGGCGTAGTGTGCGCTCGGTTCCTGCCCGGATCTCTGGGTTTACTGTGACGAAGAAGCCGCAATAATCTGCGTCAACTTAGTACCACACCGGCAACTTTGTTCAGCGCGTCGACAATCTTCTGAAACTCGTGTCTGCCAAGTTGGCTTACGACCGACAGAGCGTCGCCTTCCGCGCTCTCGGCGTCCACACAAGCTGTGCTATCGAGCGTTATCGCGCCGATCACCAGCGTGTCGAGTGGGTCGGCGCCAACGCGCAGCGTGCACCTTGACTCATTGACGATAAGCGGAACAGCAACAACCCCCCTCCACATCTGGCCGTTTCTCCCGGGGTCCAAGTTTTCGGCCTTGACCACACCCTCGAAGATCGCGTGAACCGCTGCGTAATCCGAATCTCCGACGATCGGAACTTCTCGCCGACTCGACCACGATTCGAGGTGCGTATATACCGACGTCCCTACCAAGTTCAGTGCGTACTTCTTTTCGCCGCCGCGATCGAGGCTCCGCAGCCACAGAAAGACGCCGAAGTTCTCAGTCGCAGCGACAGACGAACGGTACTTCCTGCGAAACCTGGCCAATAGCGGAGTCGGACCATGTGATGACCGCAATGCATCCCGCAGTTTACGGCTGAGTGCAAGCGCCGCCGATTCGTCGAGTTCACCCGTCCTTGGGTTACCGCCGATCGAGGAATACGCCCGAGCGAGTTCTTGCTTGAAACGCGTGCCGTAGTGGAGCGATTGGGACCTCGGTGCATTCCTTCGGTACAGCGACGGCTCACCCACAGCAAGCGCCAATTCCGAAATTAGTTGATTCAACTGGGAGTACGACTTGGCAAATATTGGACGCAACGCGAGCTTCTCTTTCAGGAACTCCGCCTCCGAAAGAGCCAGGAGCGCATGCTGCTCCGGACCGAACCTGCCACCGTGTAGGCGAGGAACAAACAATCCATAACGCTGCGCCGAGCCTGGATCGGTCTTCTCATAGAGCGGTCCGACGAGATTCGGGTCTGTTAGGCTCAAACCTGCAAATATGCTGACGCCGGTCGAAATTGCGTCAGCTACGGCACTGCGGACTTCGGCGCCGTGCTCCAGGAAATCGCTATCTTTGAGAACGAGCGGGGTCAGGGGCGGCTTACCGCTTTGGCGGACCACACCGTGAAGGTGCAATATGCCCAGTTTGGAGTCGTCCTTCTCGGAATGCTGCCAATCGCGGTAACTGTCCAACGAGTAGGATCCGAGCGCAGACTTGGGCAAGTAGTTCGCAATGGCGCCCTCGAGTACCAGGTCGAAGTTTGTTGTTAGCACCGAAACGTTTGGAAAGTAGAGCGCAACCAATCGGCCGATCGAAAGGGCAAGGATACCCGGTGTGGGAACCTTGGTTCGATAAAGCGCGTCACGGATGATCTGCGCCGCATCAATATCGGGGTTCGCCGCGCATGCGATATTGATGATTGTCTCTGCCCGTCGTTCCAAACTGTCTGACGACTGACTACATACCATCTCGCGCAACGTCTCGTCTCCGATCTGTTGCGCCATGTTCCAAACAAGCTCACGCCAAGACGGCAGACTCGCGTTCATCGATATCCCTGCGCCAACGAGGATCGTGAGGTGATCGCGCTTTCGCTTCACCGCCGAGAACAACTCGCTCAAGTACGGTTGGTCACCGAACGAAAGTGCGTGTCCGCCAGCGAGCGACTTTGGCGATATCATCTGCGCACCGCGAATTGGCCTCATCGTCCCCCGCTCCAACAAACGACCTCAGATACCACGCGGAGTACCACATCCGCGACAGCCTCACAGTAGCCGCTGTTGGTGGACCTATGAATTCGAGGCCTACCCCACCAGCGCCAGCACCCGACACGGCCCGCCGGTCCCGCCGGCATGTTTGGGCGCCCCCACCACAACGGTCGCGCCCAACGGCGGGACACCGTCGAGGCCCGCGAGCGCCTCGACGCCGTAGCGACCCGCGCCGAGGATCGCGAGGTGGGCGGGGTGGGAGCGGTCGGCGGCGCGGTCGAGGCTGAGCGTGTCCGTGCCGACGCCGGCGATGTCGCGTTCACGCACGAGGAATTCCGCGGCCTCGCCGGAGAATCCGGGCGAGTGCGGCTGGCCACCAGAGTCGGCGTTGACGAACGCGCCGGGCTGTGCGAGCCGACGTTCCCAGCCGGTGTGTAGTGCGACAAATGCGCGCGAAGGGATGGGGCCGTGTGACCGCTCCCAGTCGAGCACGTCGGCGACCGACACTGTTGTCTCCGGGTCGGCGTCGATGCTCAGCACGGCCAGCGGTGCGACGAGATCGGCGGGATCGAGCGCCTCGACGGTCGGGGTCCCACGGTCGATGTGCGCCGGCGCGTCGAGATGGGTCCCGACGTGCTCGCACAGGTGCAGGTTGTTCACGTTGAATCCACCGAGCGGCCCGAAGCCGACCTGGTACAGCGCGAAGGGAACGTTGCCGGGCCACACCGGGAAGTCGGGCGTGAGCGTGTGTGTCAAGTCGACGACGCGACCGGCCGGAACCTGTGCGCTTGCGCGCGGCGCGGCCGCGACCGTAACCGTCGCGGCGATCGCCGCTGCCCCGAACATCCGCCGGGACAACCCGACCCGTTCGTGCACTGCCGCCACCACCTCCGGTGCACACACGGACGCGGGCCTCACTTGCAGCACCTGGTCGCCCGTGCCGTTGTCGGTGGTGATCAGCAGCGACCCGTCGCCCACTGCGGTGGCCGACCGCAGCCGCCCGTACGCGTTCTCCAGCGCACACCCTGCGCGGCGACGCCGGTGCCGTCGTCCGTCAGCTTCAGCAGTACCAGCTTCTTGCCCTGCTGCGTGCACACGACGAGCGACTCGGACCAGTCGCCCCACCCGGGTCCGGTCACGAACGTCCCACCCGGTGTGGCGAGCGACGGCGGCGGGCCCGAACTCCACACCGCCGCAACGGCACCGGGGAAGCGGCCGGTGTCGGTCATCGGCACGGTCTCGTCGTAGACGCCGGGCACGACATTCGGCGAGTAACCGTAGTTGCCACCCGCGCGCAGCAGGTTCACCTCGTCATCGCGAAACGTGCCCTGCTCGATGGCGTAGACGCGCCCGCTGCCCGGCTGCACGGCCAGCCCCTGCGGGTTGCGGTGTCCGAACGTGTACACGGGGCTCGCGGGATCCGGATTGCCCGGCGCCGGGGCACCGGTGGTGGTGATGTGCAGGACCTTGCCACCGAACACCCGAAGATCCTGCGGCACGTGCGCCTGCGCGGAGTCGCCCGTGCCCACAACAGCGTGCCGTCGGCGGCGGCGAGGATCCGGCAGCCACCGTGCCGCCCGCCGGCACCGACGGGTATCCCGGTGAAGACCGTGCCGACCCGGTCGAGGCGCGTCCAGCCCGGATCGGCCCGCCAGCGACGACACGGATGTCGGCGGCGGGTTCAGCGCTGCCGGTGCCGTAGAACGGGATGTTGCGCAGGATGTCCGCGCTGCCGAGCGGATCATCCCCGATATGACCCTGGCAGCTGTACAGCTTGCGGTCGGCGGCGAAGTCGGGCGACAGCGCCAGCCCCATCAGGCCGGTCTCGCCGCCGACGAACAGGTCGGACAGGTCGGCC
Source organism: Aldersonia sp. (assembly GCA_036524855.1). Lineage (GTDB taxonomy): Bacteria > Actinomycetota > Actinomycetes > Mycobacteriales > Mycobacteriaceae > Aldersonia. The sequence continues at coordinate 45,756 of DATDBL010000259.1, forward strand.
TCGACGGTGCCGACCGAGCCGTCGGCGCGTTTGACGACGAAAGCGGCCGCCGCGTTCGCCGGTGAGGACGGCGCCGTCGGGCGCGAGCACGACGTCCCACGGACGCGACAGCCCGTCGAGGACGGGTGCCGCCGTGAGCGATGGAGCCGCGGGCTGGGCGCGCGCCACACCACCCTCGACGAGACCCGGGGAGCCGAGACCGAGTGCCGCCGCCGAGACCGCCAGAGCCGCTGCCAACCGCCGCATGTGCCCGATCATGCCGCAGTCGGTACCCGAACCGCGGGCTATCGCAAACCCGCGCGGGTCACGACCGCACCAGCCGTGCGATGGCCGCGGACGCCTCCTTCACCTTCGCGTCGGCGTCGGGACCGCCCTCGCGCGCGGCCTCGACCACGCAGCCGGCGAGGTGGGCGTCGAGCAGTTTCAGCGAGACGGACTGCAGGGCGCTGGTCACGGCGGACACCTGGGTGAGCACATCGATGCAGTAGCGGTCGTCGGCGATCATCCGCGAGATGCCCGCGACCTGCCCCTCGATGCGGCGCAGCCGCTTGAGCAGCTCGTCCTTTTCGGGCGAGTAGGAGTTCATGGCTCCAGGGTACCCCCCTCGGGTACTCGCGCGACAGCATCGCGACGTCGCCGCAGCACCAGAACGTCGACGACGAGCAGACCGGCGGCAGCGACCATCACCGAGGCAGTGGTGAGCCAGGTCCCCGAATACGTCGTCGAGACGAACGGCGCGACGCCGTCGTCCACCGGGCCGAAGGTCGTCGACGGGGTACCGACGACCCAACACGCGACGCCGCCGACGACGCAGAGCGCAGCGACGACGACCTCGACCCGGATGCGCGTCATCCGGCCACCGCCGTCGCCAGAGCCTGCCGCAGAGCCGCGTCGTCGCGCGCCCAGGCTCGCACCAGCGACCCGTCCTGCAGGCGCAACCCGACCGCCGTGCGACGACGCGGCACGTCGGCGAGTTCGCCGAGCGTGCGCGCGGTCTCCCAGGGTTCGACGGAGCGACGGTGCTCATCGGGCGGTTCGAGAACGGCCGCAACGTCGCTGAGCGGAAGGGACTCGGTGCCATTGCGCAACGCCTGGGTCGTCACCTCGACGCTCACGTGCCGTCGGGCGGCGACGATCTGCACCCACGTCGCGCCGGCCAGCAGCACCGCGCAGATCGGCAGCACGAGCCAGTGCACGCGCGCACCGGTCACGATCTCGACGACGGCGACCACCAGGCACAGCGTGGGACCGTAGGCGAGCGCCCGCCAGCGACCGCCCGGTTCGCGGTACAGCACCCGGGTGGCCATCAGAGTCACGACGCGTACCAGTCGCCCGCCGCGGGCCGGTACACCATCACCGCCGCGACGAAGAGCAGCATCGAGATCGGGAACACGAGCTGGGGCACCAGCCCGACGAGCGAGGCGAAAATTTGGAGGAAACCGAACACCACCGACAACACCATCAGCGTCCGCCGAAACCGCGGATCGCCGTCGCGCACCGGCCGCACGAGGAACGCGATGGCCGCGCCGACCGCGAGGGAAATCGCACCCCACCCCCGCACGAGCACAGTGAGCGAACCCGCGTTGTCACCGGCGGCTTCGCGAATCGTGTCCGCGGACATCGTCAGATAGAGCATTCCGAACAAAACCAGCAGTACCGCGGAGCCGCACCAGAGCCAGAATGCGATCCTGACGATGAGGGGACGGTCGACAGCGTTCGATCCAGACGACATTGGCACAGCTGTCATCCTGCGCTATCGCGCCGCCGCAGACGAATCCGCGCCTCAGCCGATCAGCTGCGGGACCAGCAGAGCCGCCACGGTGACGATGCCAAACAGAACGACCAGGCCGAGCATGGCCAATTCGCGACGCGCACTGTGACGTTGCTGGATAACGACCCGCATTCGGTGCCCCTCCGTTGTAGTCGGTTCCGGTGGATTCGATCTGGATACCCTGTGAATGCAGCCACCATACATTCGACCGGGCGCAACACAAATCGGTTCGGATGCCGACCTCAGCGAATGGGGGGCCGTGTGACGAAGAACTCGTTCGACGCGCGGCGGTGCATCAAAACGATCGCGCCGGCGGCTGCTACCGCAGCGAGGATCGCGAGCCCGCCGGAGATGATCGACGCGATACCGGTCGTGTCGCCGAGACCGAGCAGCGCCGGCACCGCGAGGAACACGAGGAACGTTCCAGCCATGGTCAGCACGGTGCGTGCCCATGCCTTGCCGCGGCGCATCTGCACGGCAACCAGCAGCGTCAGGGCCGCAAGCGCCACGCCGATCGCCACCCCGATGGCGATCCCGCCGTAGAGGACCAGTTCGATCGTGGAGCGGGTGGCGGCGAGGTTCGGGTCGCGCGCGGACAGGTCGTGGGCAAGCTGATCGATGTAGGCGTCGCGGTCGCTCAGGACGCCCCCGAGGGACACGAGAACCTGCGCGAGCGAGAGGCCGACGACTGCCCACCACAGCTGATACGCCGTCCCGACGTCCTCGGGGACGGGCCGTTCCGGCTGTGTCTCCCCGGCCTCCCCGAACCGAGCTGTCACGCCAGCCGGGCCGCGACCTCGGCGGCCCAGTAGGTGAGCACGATGTCGGCGCCGGCGCGCCGGATCGAAAGCAGCGACTCGAGCACCGCGGCATCGCGGTCGATCCAGCCGTTCGCGGCCGCGGCGCTGATCATCGCGTACTCACCGGAGATCTGATACGCCGCGACCGGCACGGTGGCGCGGTCGGCGACCTCACGCAGCACGTCGAGGTAGGACATCGCCGGCTTCACCATCACGATGTCGGCACCCTCGGCCTCGTCGAGGGCGACCTCGCGTGCGGCCTCGCGGCGGTTGGCCGCGTCCTGCTGGTAGGTGCGCCGGTCGCCCTGCAACGACGATCCGACGGCCTCGCGGAACGGTCCGTAGAACGCGGAGGCGTACTTGGCGGCGTAGGCGATGATGCCGGTGTCGACGTGGCCGGCGACGTCGAGCGCGGTACGGATCGCGCCGACCTGCCCGTCCATCATGCCGCTGGTGCCGAGCAGGTGCGCCCCTGCGTCGGCCTGCGCGAGCGCCATGTCAACGTAGCGGCGCAGCGACGCGTCGTTGTCGACGTAGCCGTCGGACGCGAGGACGCCGCAGTGGCCGTGGTCGGTGAACTCGTCGAGGCAGGTGTCGGCCATGACGACGGTGTCGGCGCCGACCTCCTCGCGCAGCGCGGCCAGACCGCGGTTGAGAATGCCGTCGGGCTCACTGGCCGCGGTGCCGGCGGCGTCCTTGTCCTCGGACCGTGGGACGCCGAACAGCATCAGCCCGCCGACGCCGGCGCTCACCGCGTCGACGGCGGCCTTGCGTAGCGAATCCATCGTGTGCTGCGCGACGCCGGGCATCGAGCCGATTGGGCGCGGCTCGGCGATGCCGTCGGCGACGAACATCGGCAGCACGAGATGCCTTGGCTCCAGCGACGTTTCCGCCACAAGCCGACGCATCGCCGGGGTCGTGCGGAGCCGGCGGGGTCTATCGACAGGAAACACTGAATGGGCTCCGTTCGCTCGACCCGTGAGTGGTTGAAGAGTCCAGACACTCGTCAACCACTCACGGGTGCGTCAGCGCCTGCTGCGGGTCTTCTTGCGGGGCGGCGGGAGCATGCCCTCGGCGCGGAGCCGGGCGGCGTGCTCGGCAAGCGCCTCGACGAGCGGGCCGACCTCGGCGGTCTCGGGCTGCACGTCGACGCGCAGGCCGAACTCCGTCGCAGTCTCGGCGGTCTTCGGGCCGATGCACGCGACGATCGTGCGCGCGTGTGGCTTGCCGGCGATGCCGACCAGGTTGCGCACCGTCGACGACGACGTGAACAGCACCGCGTCGAAGCCGCCGGTCTTGATCATCTCGCGGGTCGAGGCCGGTGGCGGCGCCGCGCGTACGGTGCGGTACGCGGTGACGTCGTCGATCTCCCAGCCCCGCTCGCGCAGCCCCTCGGCAAGGGTCTCGGTCGCAATGTCCGCGCGCGGCAACAGGATCCGGTTGACCGGGTCGAAGACGTCGTCGTAGGGCGCGAATTCATCGAGCAGGCCGAGGCTGGACTGCTCGCCGGTCGGCACGAGTTCGGGGCTGATGCCGAACGAGCGCACCTTGTTCGCGGTGGCCTCCCCGACGCAGGCGATCTTCACTCCGGAGAACGCGCGGGCGTCGAGACCGAACTCGGCGAACTTCTCCCACACCGCCTTCACGGCGTTCGTCGAGGTGAACACCACCCACTGATAGCGGCCGTCCACCAACCCCTTGACGGCCCTTTCCATCTGCGCGGGACTGCGCGGCGGTTCGACGGCGATGGTCGGCACCTCGATCGGGATGGCGCCGTGGGTGACGAGCCGCTCGCTCATTTCCGCGGCCTGGTCCTTGGTGCGCGGCACCAGCACGGTCCAGCCGTACAGTGCGCGCGACTCCCACCACGACATCTTCGAGCGGTTCGCCACGACCTTGCCGACCGTCAGCACCAGCGGCCCGACCAGTTCGGACGCGGCGTCGTTGAGGGTCGCGAGCGTCGCCTCGACGGTGCGCTGCTGCCGCGTGGTGCCGCGGACGGTGACCGCGACGGGGGTCTGCGGCGCGTGACCGTGCTCCACCAGCGCGCTCGCCGCCTCGGCGAGGTGACCGGCGGTGGCGTGCAGCACGAGCGGACCGGGCGCGGCGGCGAGCGCGGCCCAGTCGACCTCGCCGCGGACGTCGGCCTCGGTGTGCGCCGAGCCGAGCGCCATGCCGGCGTAGGCGGGGACCGCGGACCCGGCGGGCAGGCCCGGCAGCGCCTCGAACGCGATGTGCGACTTCGACACGGCGTTGACCTCGGCGATCACCGAATCGGTCGACAGCGGGTCACCGGCGACGACGCGGACGACGTCGTGGCCCGCCCTCGCCTCGGTGACCAGCGTCTTCGCCACCTCGGCGGGATCGCCTAGGGCGGGTCGGACGTCGACGGGCGATTCGCCGGTCTCGGCGTCACGCTCGACGTCGGCGCCGATCAGGGCGACGACACCCGGGTCGACGTCGGGGTCGGTGAACGCCAGCGACGCGCGGGCCAGGGCGTCACGGGCGTGGACGGTCAGCAGTGCCGGGTCGCCTGGGCCGGATCCGACGAACAGGATCCGTCCGGGGTTGGGCTTGTGTGCTCGGCTCATCGGTGGTTCTCCAGTGCGTGTCCAACAAATGTCGTGGGGTGGGGATGGGCGGGTGGGTCCGGAGGCTCTGTCATGGATGTCCACCTCCCCCCGTCACGGGTCCGGCCATCAGGTCACGGGCGCCGAGGTCGAGGAGTTCGTGGGCGAGTTCGCGGCCGAGTCGATCGGCGGCATCCAGCGGACCGACCGCCGACGCGCGCAGTACGTCGCTGCCGTCGGGGGCGGCGGCGCAGCCGCGCAGCGAGATCTCGTCGAAGATGCGGCCGTCGTCGTCGAGGGACTCGACCACCTCGGCCAGCGCCCCGACCGGTGCGGTGCAGCCCGCCTCGAGTTCGGCGAGCAGGGTCCGCTCGGCGGTGACGGCGGCGCGGGACCCGGCGTCGTCGAGACCCGCGAGGATCTCGCGGATCTCGGTGTCGTCGGCGCGGCACTCGACGGCCAGGGCGCCCTGCGCCGGTGCCGGCAGCACCTGCACGGGCTCGAGTGCCTCGGTCATCGCGTCGAGCCGTCCGATCCGGGCCAGGCCCGCCCGCGCGACGACGACCGCGTCGAGGTCACCCGAGGTCACCTTGCCGATCCGGGTGTCGAGGTTGCCGCGCAGCGGGACGATGTCCAGGCCCAGACCCAGCGCGTGCAACTGCCCGATCCGCCGCGGCGCCGACGTGCCGACCTTCGAGCCTGGCGGCAGTTCGCCCAGCACCATGCCGTCGCGGGCGACCAGCGCGTCGCGGGGATCCTCCCGTGGCGGCACGGCGGCGATGACGAAGCGGTCGTCGGGGGCGGTGGGCAGGTCCTTGTAGGAGTGCACGGCGAGGTCGACGGCGCCGGCGGCCAGCTGCTCGCGCAGCTCCACGGTGAACACGCCGACGCCGATCTCTGCGACCGGCGCGCTGGATTCGTCGCCCGCGGTGCGCACGATCACGAGTTCGGCGCGGTGCCCGGCGGCGACGAGCGCGTCGCGGACCGTACCGGCCTGCGTGGTCGCGAGCAGGCTGCCGCGCGTCCCGATGCGCAGCACCCGCTCGCGCGAACCCGCCGCGGCCGACTCGGCAGCGGAGGTGGTTGACATACTCACGAAGCGCTCCCCCGCTCCTCGTGGAACCCGCTGGTGGTGAAGTCGTCGGCGAGGTCGATCAGGTGATTGTCGACCGGCCGCATCTCCATCGGCGCCGCGACCGCCTGCGCGGCACCGGGCTCGAGTGCGAACAGCTCACGAAGGGCCTCGGCGTAGGTGTCGCCGCCTGGGGTGGACGCCAGTTGCTTCACCCGCACGGTCGGCGCGTGAAGCAGCTTGTCGACGACGCGGCGGACGGTCCGCGCGACCTCGTCGCGCTGGGGGTCGTCGAGCCCGGGCAACCGCGACTCGAGCCGCAGCAGTTCGGCCTCGACCACGTCGGCGGCGCGCTGGCGCAGCGCAGCGACCGTCGGGGTGACCTCCGCCATCCGCTGGCCGGTCAGGTACGCGGCGAGTTCGGCGGCGACGATCTGTCGCGCCGCCTCGGCGTCGGCGGCGGCGGCACCGGCGGCCGGGTCCCGCTGCAGGGTCTCCATGTCGATCACGCTGACGCCGGGCAGGCCGGACACGGCCCGGTCGACGTCGAAGGGCAGGCCGAGGTCGCACACGACCAGCGGCGACCCGGCGCTGCGCTGGGCCAGCGCGCGGTGGGCGTCGGCGAGGGTGACGACGGCGCCCACCGCGCCGGTACAGGTGACCAGCACGTCAGCGTCGGCCATCGCCTCGGCCAGCGCGTCCATCCCGTTCGCGTGCGCGACGATGCCGGTGGCGGCGGCGGTGTCGGCGAGCCGCTGCGCCTTCTCCAGCGTCCGGTTGACGACCACGATGCGCCCGACCCCGGCCCGGGTCAGGTGCGCGACCGACAGGCCGCCCATCGCTCCGGCGCCGACCACGACGGCCGTCCGCCCGGCCAGCCCGGTCCCGGTCTCACCGGCCAGAATCGCGTCCGCGCGGCCGAGCGCGACGGAGACGACGGAGGCGCCGGCGGAGTCGATGCCCGTCTCGGAGTGAACCCGCTTGCCGACCCGCAGCGCCTGCTGGGCCAGTTCGTGCAGCACGCGCCCGGCCGCCTGCTGCGAGTCCGACGCGGCGTACGCGGCGCGGATCTGGCCGAGCACCTGCTGCTCGCCGACCACCATCGAGTCGAGCCCGCTCGCCACCGCGAACAGGTGCTCGGCGGCGGCCTCGCTGTAGCGGACGTAGGCGTGCTTGGTGAGGTCGGCGAGCGGCAGATCCGCGTGGGTCGCGAGCAGTTCGCCCACCACCGCGAGGGCGCCGTGGAACGCGTCGACCACCGCGTACACCTCGACCCGGTTGCAGGTCGAGACGATCATCACCTCGGAGATGTGGCGCGAGGCCAGCATCCGGTCCGTCAGCTTGGGGCGGTCGGTGTCGATGACCGCAACCCGCTCGAGTACCGACACCGGTGCACTGCGATGCGAGATCCCGACCAGAAGAACACTCATGGGGTGACCACCGCTCCCTCGCCGCCCGACCGCCCCATCGCGTGAGCGGCCGACGACACTGCCTCGTTGCGCGCGCTGCTGAACGACAGCATCTGCATTTCCATCGCCAGGTCCACCCGCCGGATCTCGACCTGATCGGAGGTCGACGGCGAAACCTGGGCGAAGCTGAGGACGCACCGCAGGCCCGCGGCCACCAGCACGTCACAAATCTGCTGGGCCACCAGGTCGGGTACGGCGATCACCCCGATGGTCGGCTCGAGGGCGGCGCATGCCTGCGCGAGTTCGGCGACGTCACGTACCCGCACGCCGGCGACCGACGTGCCGACGACGACCGGGTCGCTGTCGAACAGGCCGACGATCGTGAATCCGCGCCGCCCGAATCCGCCGTAGCCGGCGAGTGCGCGGCCGAGGTTGCCGACGCCGACCAGCACCACACGATGCTCCTGATCGAGGCCGAGGGTGTGTTCGATCCGCGCGCGCAGGTGGGCGACGTCGTAACCGACCCCCCGCACGCCGTTCGGACCGAGGAAGGAGAGATCCTTGCGGAGCTTGGCCGAACCGACCCCGGCTGCGGCGGCGAGTTCCTCGCTCGAGACGATGCCCATACCGTCGTCGGCCATCGCGACGAGGACACGCAGATACCCGGCCAACCGGGTCACGGTCGCCTGTGGGAGATCGCGGACTCCGGCGGCCGGCCGAGCCGGAGTGGAGACGCGGCGCTGCCGCAGCGACTCGTCCTGCTCGCTCACGTCGTTGGCTCCTCGTCCGGGCCGCCCCTGCGCGGGTCCGGTCCTTCACACGCTGGTCCGGGGGTTGTGCACGTCCACGGTAGCGGCTTGTGAACCGATGCACAAAGTCGCTCGAAAAGGGGCGTGAACCGCTCAGCGTGCGAGGTCGGCGCGCAGACGGGGCTCGTCGACGTCGAAATAGCTGTGTTCGCGACCGTCGAGCAGCACCACCGGGAGGCGGTCGCCGTACTCGGCACGCAGCGTCGGATCCGCTGCGGCATGCTCGTCGACGTCGATCGTGCCGACCTCGACACCCGGGAAGTCGGCGCAGATCGCACGCAACTGGTCGAGCGCGACGGTGCACAGCCCGCACCCGGCGCGCGTGAGCAACACGACACTGTGTTTGGAACCAGCACCGTGAATGGAACCTGCGGTCATGGTTCGAGCCTGCCACCGACGCACCCGAATCCGGCTTGCGGGCTACTGTTGTGGGCGCGAGTGACGGCGATACGGGAGGTGCAGGTGCCGGAACCATCTGGGTCACCGGAGCGCACCCGTCGAAATCCGCTCGGCCCCAGCGATGCGCAGCGGCGCGCGAACCTCGCGGGTGAGGCCAGCGCCGACGCCGCGCTCGCCTTACACGAACTCGACGCGATCGAGACCGTCCCCTCCGATGACACAGAGATTTCGCCGCCGCCGCGCGACCTCACCGCGGCGGCGTTCTTCGACGTCGACAACACGATGGTGCAGGGCGCCTCGATCATCCACTTCGCCCGTGGCCTCGCCGCCCGCAAGTACGTGAAGACGTCGGACCTGGTCGACTTCGCCTGGAAGCAGGTCAAGTTCCGGGTGACCGGCAAGGAGAGCAGCGACGACGTCGCCGAGGGTCGGGAGAAGGCGCTCTCGTTCGTCGCGGGCCGGTCCACCGCAGAACTCGTCGAGCTCGGCGAGGAGATCTACGACGAGATCATCGCCGACAAGATCTGGCCGGGCACGCGGGCGCTGGCGCAGATGCACCTCGACGCGGGCCAGCAGGTGTGGCTGGTCACCGCGACCCCGGTCGAGTTGGCGCAGGTGATCGCGAAACGCCTCGGGCTGACGGGCGCGCTGGGCACGGTCGCCGAGAGCAAGGACGGGATGTTCACCGGCCGACTCGTCGGCGACATCCTGCACGGCGCCGGGAAGGCGCACGCGGTGCGCACGCTCGCGATCCGCGAGGGCCTGAACCTCAAGCGCTGCACCGCATATTCGGACAGCCACAACGACCTGCCGATGCTGTCGCTGGTCGGCACCGCGGTCGCGATCAACCCCGACTCGGACCTGCGCGAGCTCGCGAAGAACCGCGGCTGGGAGATCCGCGACTTCCGCACCGCCCGCAAGGCCGCAAAGATCGGCGTCCCGACGGCGTTGGCGCTCGGCGCGGTCGGCGGCGCACTCGCCGCCGTCGTCGCCCGCCGCCGCGACCACGCCCGCACCGCCTGACGAAGGCGCGCTCGCAGGCGCGCAGCAAGTGCGCTCTCGGCGGTCAGGGGGCGGGGACGGGTTCGCGCTCGACGGCCGGTTCGCGCACCAGCACGACCGCCAGCACCGCCATCCAGAGCAGCCAGGCGCCGATGTCGGCCCGCTCGTAGAAGCCGAGCAGCGGGGTCGGCTCGCCACTGGGCAGCCGGGTCGACAGCATGCTTGTCATCGCGCCTGCGGCGAGCACGATGGCGAGCGTGACAATCGAATAGATCCGGAACCACCCCGCAACGGCCGCGGCTCCCAGGCCGATCATGAGGACGATCAGCACGACAGTGCCGCCCGCGAGCACCAGGTGGGCCAGGTCGTTGCCGGTCTCCTGCCCGGCGGCGATGTCCTCGCGTGCGCTCATCGGGGCCGGCAACCACAGCACGCCCATCACGGCGAACGCGACCAGCGTCGCGCCGACGCCGCGCAGCGCACGTCGCGGTCCGGCCGCACGCCAGACCCCCACGCCGAAGGCCGTCAGCAGCGGCGTGAACACGAACAGCATCCAGCGCAGGAACGTCTGCGGCGGCGCACCGGTTGCGCTCAGTTCGCTGACGGCCTGATCGAGTGGGTCGTAGCCGGGGTACATCGCGGCGGCGACGACGTCGTTGACGACGACGTAGGCGACTCCATAGGCGATGCCGCACAGCAGCAGTGCGGCGGTGACGGTGTCTCGGCGTGTTTCTGCGCTCATTTCGCGCCACCCTCGCTTCGTCTGCGACCGATACCGCCGACGGTACGGGCGGAGGCTCGGCGCGACGAGAGACCTTGGCCCGTGGCGGCGGGGTCGCTGGTCCCCTACCGATCCGGCACGACGGCACCGACCGGGCCGGCGCCGACGCACGGCGACAGCCCGGGCGTGGTGGGGCGCAGGTAGAGCGACGCGCCATCCCCGGTCAGCCGCACGAACACGGTGTGCAGGCCGGCTTTCATGGGTACTTCGACGGGCGTCTCGTGGCCGAGGCCCACCTCGAGCATGCCGTCGATATTCGCGAGGTAGTTGATCTGCGCGGTCCAGTCGTAGGCCATGAGCGGTCCGGTCAGCGGGAGCACGGTCTCGCCGTCGACCCGGAAACCGCAGTTCGGCTCGGGCCCTTGCGGAATCGCGCGGTTCCAGGTGACCTGCGCGCCGATCATGGTCCCGTCGTCGTCGAGGACCCGCAGGTCCGGCGTCGAGTCGGCGAACTCGGGACGCTCCGCCAGCCCATTGAACACCCGGCTCGCGAGGTTGTACGGGTACGCGAACGGCAGCAGGACGTACAGCGAGACGGGCTGGTCGAGCATCGGGGTGTCGCGGTCCGACGCCAGCGCCTGCTTCGCGTTCGCGAGGTATGCGGCGGTCGGGTTGTCGCGCCAGGACCGGGCGAACGTGACGGCGGACCACACCGACGACGCGACAAACGCAGTGACGAATACCGCGACCAGCCCGACCACCAGCACCGGCCGCACTCGCGGCGGCGGTCGCCGATCGGGTGCACGCACGATCAGCGCGATCGCGATCGCCACCACGACCGAGACGTCGGCGACGTAGCGCAGCGTCTGCCCGAGTTCGATCGCCGTCTCGATGCTCGACCGGGTCACCACCATCGCAACCAGGCACGCCCCGACATAGCCGACCACGCCCGCCCAGACGATCCCGGTGCGCCGCTTCCACCACAGAACCGCGACGACGAACCCGGCGACCGCGAGCCAGGCGATCACCACCCCCGCAGCGGGTGGGTCGGCCCACGGCGGGCTCGGTGGCCAGCGCTCCCACGTCCACGGACCACCCGCGAGCGCCGGGATCAGGCCGAGCGCAGTCGCGTGCCAGACCATCTCGCCCGCGGTCGCGAGCCCCTGCCAGCCGAAGCGGCCGTCCACGAGCATCAGGTAGCAGACGGCCCACACCCCGAGCACGACCGCCGATCCCGCCCACAGCGTCCGCCCGTCGCGCCACACGGACCGCACGGGGCGTCCCTCGAGCCGGTAAACGGCCGAGACCACCCACACCGCGACCACAGGCACCAGCACCGACTTCTCGAAGAACGCCAGCGCCGAAGCCAGTACGACGACGCCGGACACCGCGAAGCGCACCCGCCCGGTCCGGCACAGCGCCACCGCATCCGCCGCCACCCAGGCCAGCGCGAACTGCAGCGGCAGCGAGTTCAGCCCGGCCGCCCACCACGCGAACGACGGCAGCGTCAGCGGCGCGAACAGGAACACCGCCAGCGGGACGAGCTGCACCGGTCGGGACCCGAGCAGGGAACGCAGCAATCGCAGCACTGCCAGGGCCGCGGCGAGTTGCGCCACGATCAGCGTCACGGCGGGCAGCCACCACTCGAGCGGCGCGAGCCGCGTCGACAGGCCCGCCACGAAGAACGCGGCCGGCATGAGGTGCCCGTCGTGGTCGTAGCCGAGCAACTCCGCCGAGAACAACGGATACGCCGAGCCGCGCGCGATCAGGATCAGGTCGTCCCAGTAGAAATCACCCGTCGCCGCGATCGCGCCGCGCACCAGCACGGCCACCGCGACCAATGCCAGCGCGAGCGGGAGCGTCGCGCGGGCACCGGTCGGCTGCCTCGATACGACCGGCCGGTCGACGGTGAGGGTCAAGCCGTGCGCACCGTCACCCCAGGAACACGTTGCGCCGCTTGGCGAGCAGCCGGTACAGCGTCTGCTGAATGGTCTCGCGGACGTGATCGGTGACCTCGAACATGATCATCGGGTCGTCGGCGGCGTCCTGTTCGTAGCCGTCGGTCTGGATCGGCTCACCGAACTCGATGTACCACTTCGACGGGAGCGGGACCATCCCGAGCGGCCCGAAGAGCGGGAAGAACGGCGTCACCGGGAAGTACGGCAGCCCGACCAGTCGCGCCAGCGGTGCGAGATCACCGACCTTCGGGTAGATCTCCTCGGACCCCACGATCGAGCACGGGATGATCGGCGCGCCGGTGCGCACCGCCGCGGACACGAACCCGCCGCGGCCGAACCGCTGCAGCTTGTAGCGGTCCGCGAACGACTTGCCGACGCCCTTGAAACCCTCCGGAAACACCGCGGTGAGTTCCCCGTTGCGCAGCAGGCGCTCCGCGTCCGCGTTGCACGCCAGCGTGTGCCCCGCCTTGCGCGCGGCGGTGCCGAGCATCGGCGTCTCGAACACCAGGTCCGCGGCGAGCATCCG
>DATDBL010000260.1:0-6360 GCA_036524855.1 Aldersonia sp.
CTTCGTGCCCTACGAGGCGCCGCCGGAGATCGCCAGCAAACTCGCCGAACTCGAGAGCGAACTCGACAGCGAGCAGATGCGCACCCAGATGGTTGTCGCACTCGACCCGATGAGCCGCGTCAGCGAAGGCGACACCGCCACGCTGTGGCTCGACCCGTCGCGCATCCACCTGTTCGACCCGAAATCCGGCGACAACCTCACCCGGGTGGAGATCGAGGCCAAGCACCGGCTCGATTCCTCCTCCGCCACCGGCTGAGGCAGGTGGCCGCACCCGAACTGCGGCTGCGCACACCGACTCCCGGGCTGCTTGCGCTGCCGTGGGACCTGCCGCTCGAGCAGTGGGCGGTGCCCGACGTCCCACTGCGCGACATCGCGGTGGGGCCGAGCCGGCACCTGGTGAAGTTCGTCGAGACCGACGGGAAGCTGTGGGCCGTCAAGGAGTTGACGCCGCGGCTGGCGGTCAAGGAGTACGACGTCCTGACCCGGCTCGAGGAGATGGCGCTGCCCGCCGTGCGGCCGGCGGGCGTCGTCGTGCAATCCGAGCACGAGTCGGCGATCCTGCTGACGCACTACCTCGAGGCGTCCTGGCAGTACCGGCGGTTGTTCATGCGGCTGCCGGCGGATCAACCCAAACACCGCGAGCGGCTGTTCGACGCGATGGCCGGCCTGCTCGTCGAGTTGCACCGCCACGGCGTGTACTGGGGTGACTGCTCGCTGGCGAACACCCTGTTCTCCCGGGACGGCCAGGTCCTGCAAGCGTGGCTGGTGGACGCCGAGACCAGCGAGATCCACCCCCGCCTGTCCAACGGACAGCGGCAGCAGGATCTCGACATCCTCACCGAGAACGTCGCGCTCGGTATGATCGACCTCGCGGTCCGGCTGGACCGCCCGCCCGAGTTGCACGGCACCCTGATCGCGGAGGCGCGCGACATCGCGGACCGCTACGCGGCGCTGTGGGACCTGCTGCACGCCGAACCGACGTTCGACTTCACCGACCGCTATCGCGTCGAGGGCACGGTGCGCCGGCTCAACGAACTCGGCTTCGTCGTCGACGAGGTGGCGCTCTCCCCGGTCGACACCGGCGCGCTGCGGCTCAACGTCTGCGTCGGCGACCGCAGCTTCCACGCCCAGCACCTGCGTGAACTCACCGGCCTTGCGGTCGGCGAGGGGCAGGCCCGGATTTTGCTCGGCGACCTGCGTGCCTACCGGGCCGAGCTGGGCCGCCGCTACGACGCCGACATCGACGAACGCGACGCGGCGCCACGCTGGGTCGCCGAGATACTCAACCCGGGAATGGCGCGCGCGTACGACGCGGGTCGCCGGATGGGCACCTCCATCCAGGCGTACTGCGACCTGCTCGAGGTGCGGTGGCTGCTGAGCGAGCGGGCGGGCCACGACGTCGGCAGCGACGCCGCGCTCGCGGCACTCGCCCACGGCGTTGGCGTCCCGACCGACTCCGCCGCCAAGATGGGCATCGCCGAGGCGCCGACCGCGCAGTTTCGGCGGGTCACCCTCGAAGAAGGCTGAGCCGACCGAACCGACCGAACCGTTTACTCGAACGTCACGACGTACTGGTCGAGCACCATCTGGTCGCGGTGCTCGGCGGGTGTCACACCGGGCACCATCACCAACGGCACGCCCTGTCCCTCGGCGGCGTCGAAGTCGGCGGTGCTCGCAACCCGATCGGTGACGGTGAAACTCTCGGTGAGGCTGGGGAGTCCCTGCGCCGCCAAGAAGGACGGACCGTCCATGACGTGGACGTGCAGGTGCGGCGCCACCGAATTGCCGGTGTTGCCGACCTTTCCGATCACGTCGCCCTTGCGTACCGTGTCGCCGGGTCCGAACAGCACCGAATCCGGTTGCATGTGTGCGTAGTTCACGTAGAACCCGTCGCCGATGTCGAGGACCAGGTTGTTGCCGTCGGCGTCCGCCAGCGGAAGGCCCTCCGGATAGCGACCGGGGGTCTGCTCGGCCAGGTCGTTGCGGCTCTGCACGACGGTGCCGTCCGCGACGGCGAGGACGTCGTCGCCGAAGATCAGGTAGCTGTCGGGGTCGGCGGCGTCGCCGACATAGATGTGTCCGCTGTCGTCGGCCTGCTCCCAGTCGACGGCATACCGCTGCGCGAGGTAGGGCTGACCGTCGATCGGCAGTACCGCCCGGGTGTGCCGCACCGCGTCGCAACACGCGTCCGCGGCGATGTAATTGGTGCCCCGCAGCGGCGGACCCAGCACCGGCAGGGTCCGTTCGTCGACCCTCGATTCGGCGATCCGCCGCTCGGTGAGTTCGTTGAACCCCGGCGGGGCGGCGTCCGCGCGCATGTCGAGGTCGTGCGCGATCGTCGCGGGAATCGGGTCGTCCGGGTCGAGCACGACGTGCAGGAACAGCATGCCGTTCTGGCCGCCCGCCAACACGTTCGAATATCCCGGGGGCGCGCCGGGAGCCGTGCCGGCCGTGGGTGTCCCGGTCGGCTTCAGCCGCGACGCGACGGCGGCCTCGTCGAAGGTGGCGATCGGCTCGTCCGAATCCGGGTCGACCACCCGCACCCCGGTCACGGTCACGGGCGCGCCGGTGTAGTTCGTGAGCGACAGTTCGTAGACGAGGTGGTTGCGGTCGTCGGATCCGGCGAACGGGATCGGTGCGAACACGACCGCGCCCACGATCGGGGTGAACTCGGGATCGGGCGGCGGGGTGCGCGCCTGGGTGGCGGTTGGTGCCGCGCCGGTCGTGGTGGTTACGGATTCCGAGGCGCCCCCGCCCTCGCCGCTACTGCAGCCGGCGAGGGCGAGCGCGAAAGCGACGAGCAGGGCCGGGACACGCAGCCGCGACAACATGGCGGGAGCGTACTCGGCGGTCACGCCGGGTTTGTCCACACTGATCCGTTCGCCGCCGCAATGAGACAATCACCGGCATGCCCGACCCGATCGATCCCGACGACCTCGCCGTGTGCCTGCGGGTGCTCGACCAGGCCGCGGCGCTCGACGCCGACCATCCCGATTCGGTGACCGTGCAGCGTTCCGTCGGACACATGTTCAAGAAACTCAAGCGCCGCCGCCAGCAGGCCGCGCGCGACGCCACGGCGGCCGCGGACCGCGCCGTGATCGCCGCGACCGCCACCGGTTCGCCGGACCGGATCGATGACGAGACCGCCGGGATCCCGCTGCGCTCGCGGGCGCGCGGCGCCACCGCGGGCACGCTGCTGCGGCCATCGCACTGCTACATCTGCAAGGTCGACTACACCGAGGTCGACGCGTTCTACCACCAGCTGTGCCCGGACTGCGCGGCGAAGAACCACGCCAAGCGGGACGCCCGTACCGATCTGCGCGAACGCCGGGCGCTGCTGACGGGAGGGCGGGCGAAGATCGGCATGTACATCGCGCTACGCCTGCTGCGCGACGGCGCACACACCACGATCACGACCCGGTTCCCCAGCGACGCCGTGCGGCGGTTCGCGGCGATGCCCGACGCGCCGGACTGGCTGCACCGGTTGCGTGTGGTCGGCATCGACCTGCGCGACCCCGCGCAGGTGGTCGCCCTCGCCGACGACGTTGCGGCACAGGGCCCGCTCGACATCCTGATCAACAACGCCGCACAGACCGTGCGCCGCTCCCCCGGTGCCTACTCGGCGCTGGTCGCCGCCGAGTCCGATCCGCTTCCGATCGGCGCCGACGTCGAGATGGTCAGCTTCGGCAAACCGAGCGACGCACATCCCGCCACGCTGACCGCCGGCCTGGCGCGGACGCTCGAGACGACGGTCGCCGAGCTCGCTTTGGTCGCGGGATCGGCATCGCCGCAACGGATCTCGCAGGGCATCGCGATCGACGCCGGCGGGCTGATCCCCGACATCGCGCACACCAACAGCTGGGTTCAGACCGTCGGCCAAGTCGACGAGACCGAACTGCTCGAGGTCCAGCTGTGCAACTCGGTGGCGCCGTTCGTGCTGATCTCGCGGCTGCGTCCGGCTCTCGGGGCGTCGCCGGCGCGGCGCAAGTACGTCGTCAACGTCTCGGCGATGGAAGGCCAGTTCGGCCGCGGCTACAAGGGCCCGGGCCATCCACACACGAACATGGCGAAGGCGGCGCTGAACATGCTGACGCGCACCGCGGCGGCGGAGATGCTCGCGACCCACGCGATCCTCATGACGGCCGTCGACACCGGCTGGATCACCGACGAGCGGCCGCACCACACCAAGGTGCGCCTCGCCGAGGAGGGCTTCCACGCCCCGCTCGACCTGGTCGACGGCGCGGCGCGGGTGTACGACCCGATCGTGGCGGGCGAAGCAGGCGTCGACCTCTACGGATGCTTCCTCAAGGACTTCGAGCGCGCACCCTGGTAAGCACCGCCGATCGTGGGTAGTTTCGCGTCATGGGCCAGGACGTCGAACTGCGCAAGTTCACCCGGCGTGACCGGGCACTGTTCCGCGCGAAGGTGCACGAATGCCTCGACGCGTTGGCGTCGATGCTGGCACACGGCCATTTCGAGGTGGACGAGCCGAAGATCGGCATGGAGATCGAACTCAACCTCGTCGACGACGCGATGCAACCCGCGATGGCCAACGCGGAGGTGCTCGAGGCGATCGCCGACCCCGATTTCCAGACCGAACTCGGCCAGTTCAACATCGAGATCAACCTCGCGCCCCGGCCGCTGCG
The DNA here is from genome assembly GCA_036524855.1 of Aldersonia sp. Taxonomy (GTDB): domain Bacteria; phylum Actinomycetota; class Actinomycetes; order Mycobacteriales; family Mycobacteriaceae; genus Aldersonia. Next base: position 4,647 of record DATDBL010000260.1, read on the forward strand.
CGGCGACCACATGCGACTGCTCGAGCACGACCTGCGCAAGTCGTTGAACTCCGCGGACGAGCGCGCCCGCTCGGTCGGCAGCCACCTCGCGATGATCGGGATGCTGCCGACCCTGCAAGAGCACCACTTCGAGCACAAGTGGATCTCCGCCAACCCGCGCTACGACCTGCTCAACCAGCAGATCTTCGCCGCGCGCGGCGAGGACATCGAACTACACATCCCCGGTGTGCGGCTGCCCGGCCACGACGCGCCCGAGGACCTGTCGACGATCTGCGACACGATCCTGCCCGAGGCCGCGTGCACGTCGGTGCAGCTGCACCTGCAGGTGGCGCCGGAGGCGTTCGCCGCTCACTGGAACGCCGCGCAGGCGCTCGCCGGGGTGCAGGTCGCCCTCGCCGCGAACTCGCCGTTCTTGGCCGGACGCGCGCTGTGGCACGAGACCCGCATCCCGATGTTCGAGCAGGCCACCGACACCCGCCCGCCCGAGCTGCAGAACCAGGGGGTGCGGCCGCGGGTGTGGTTCGGCGAACGCTGGATCACGTCGATCTTCGACCTGTTCGAGGAGAACTCGCGCTACTTCCCCGCCCTGCTGCCGGTGTGCACCGACGAGGACCCGCAGGCGATGCTCGCGCGTGGCGAGGCACCGGCACTCGGCGAGCTGAAGCTGCACAACGGCACCGTGTACCGCTGGAACCGCCCCGTCTACGACTGCTCCGACGGCCGCTACCACCTGCGCCTGGAGAACCGGGTGCTGCCCGCGGGGCCGTCGGTGGCCGACATCCTCGCCGACGCCGCGTTCTACTACGGCATGCTGCGGGCGTTCGTCGACGCGGAGCGCCCGGTGTGGACGCAGATGTCGTTCGACGCTGCCGAGGAGAACCTGCATGCCGCGGCACGGGGCGGCTTCGACAGCCGGCTGTACTGGCCGGAGGTCGGCTGGGTGAGTCCCCAGGAACTGGTGCTGCGCCGGCTGCTGCCGATGGCGCACGCCGGGCTCGAGGCCTACGGCGTCGACACCGCCGCCCGCGAGCACTACCTCGGTGTGATCGAGGGCCGGGCGCTGAGCCGCCAGTCGGGCTCGTGCTGGCAACGCCGGGCGGTCGTCACGCGCGAGCGCGCCGGCGAATCCCGCGAGCAGGCTTTGAACGGGATGCTCGCCGACTACCTGACCCTGATGAACGAGGGCGACCCCGTGCACACCTGGGGGTGGTGAGTCGTGGAGTACCGACTGCTCACCGATCTGGTCGTCGTGGCGCACCTGGCGTTCATCGGGTACGTCGTGATCGGCGGGTTCATCGCCTGGCGCTGGCGGCGCACGATTTGGCTGCACGTCGTGGCGGTCGTGTGGGGATTCGGCACGGTCCTGGTCGGCGTCGACTGTCCGCTCACGCATCTGGAGAACTGGTCGCGCCGCCGGGCAGGTCTGGGCGGACTGCCGTCGTCCGGGTTCATCGACCACTACCTGACCGGCGTGATCTACCCCGAGCATGCGGTGGGCTTGGTGCGCCTGCTCGTGGTGGCGTGTGTGCTCGTCTCGTGGATCGGGTATGTGAGGCGCGGCCTGAACCGGACGGAGGCGACGACGCGTGGATCTGCTCACCCTGCTACGTGATTACGCGTCCGACACGGGGGTCGACACGGGCACCGACGTCGTCGTCTCGGATGCCCATGCCGACGAGCGCTACCTCGCCGCGACGCTGCCGGTGCGGGCGCT
>DATDBL010000261.1:0-10260 GCA_036524855.1 Aldersonia sp.
ATACAGGCTCGGATCGTTGGAGATTGCGAACCGGGTCGTGATGGCACCGATGACCCGGGTGCGTGCGACGTCGTGCGGTCTGCCGTCGGACACTGCGGCGCTCTACTACGCACAGCGAGCGAGCGCCGGGCTCATCGTCAGCGAAGGCATCTCACCGTCGCTGCAGGGGCAGTCCGAACCGAACATCCCGGGCCTCTACACCGACGAGCAGCAGGCCGCATGGACCGGCGTCACCGCCGCCGTGCACGACGCCGGTGGGCGCATTTTCGCGCAACTCATGCACGGTGGACGCGTCGGGCACCCGGAGATCAACGGCATGCAGCCGTTGGGTGCCTCGGCGATCGCGGCACAGGGGACGATCTTCAACTCGGGTGGTCGGCTGGCGTTCGTGACCCCGGTCGAGATGACGGTCGAGCAGATCGAGGAACAGGTCGGCGTCTTCGTCGCTGCGGCCGAAAGCGCGATCGCCGCCGGCTTCGACGGGGTCGAGATCCACGGCGCCAACGGCTACCTGATCCAGCAGTTCCTCTCCGACAACAGCAACCAACGCACCGACGGCTACGGCGGCTCGCACGAGAATCGTGCACGATTCGCCGTCGAGGTGGCGACCGCGGTGAGCGAGGCCATCGGTGCGGACCGGGTCGGCATCCGGTTCTCGCCGGGTGGACGCTTCCACGACATGAACGAGAGCGATCCCGCCGGACTGTACGAGACGCTGCTGCACGCCCTGAACCCGCTCGGGCTGGCCTACCTGCACATCCTCGAGACCGCCTCCGACGAGGTGAACGTCGCGATCCGGGAGATCTGGGACGGTCCGCTGATCGTGAATCCGGCGATCGTGGGTAGTCAGTCCTTCGTCGGCATGGGGGATGCCGAGCGTTGGCTGGCGCGGGGTGCCGACCTGATCGCGTTCGGGCGCTACTACATCTCCAACCCGGATCTGGTCCGGCGCCTGCGTGAGGGCCTCGATCTCGCCGAGCCCGATCTGGACACGTTCTACTCCGGTGGCGACACGGGTTACGTCGACTACCCAGAGTGGTGCGAGCAGCAGGCCGGGTAGAACTGCTCGGTCGTCGGACGACGCGCCGGTTCGGATATATTCCGGGCCGGCGCGTCGTCGTGCGTACGCGGGAGCACGACCCCGCACCCGAACTCGTGGTGTCGAGTTCGACGCCTCGAAGCCACGCACTGTCCCGATCCGGCAGCACAAGTCGCCGCGGTGGCTCACCCCACCACTTCGAGCGTCGGACACGAACGGCGCGTCCCCGACCCCTCCGGGTCGGGGACGCGCCGTGTCGGTTGTTCGGGTCAGTCCGCTGTGTCGGGGCGGCGGCGGATCATGAAGCTGCTCTGGAAGCTCATGACGTCCTCGCCGCGTTGGTTGACGGCGCGGTAGGTGAAGGTCCAGATGCCCTGGGTGGGTTTGCTGGTGGGCCGGGTGCCGGCCAGTTCGGCCTCGGGATGGATGGTGTCGCCGATGAGGACCGGGCGCAGGGCGCGCACCTGGTCGAGACCGAGCCAGGCCACGACGTTGTTGAAGTAGCCGGTCTGCGTGGTGAGGCCGAGCGCGAGGGCGAGGGTGAACGGGCCGTGTGCGATGCGCTGCCCGAATTGTGTTGTGGCGGCGTATTCCTCGTCGAGGTGCAGCGAGACGATGTCGCAGGTCAGGCCGGCCCACCCGACCAGGTGGGCGTCCGTGACGGTCATGCCCGGACCACGCAGCACGTCGCCGGGGTCGAGGTCCTCCCACCACCGCTCGGGTTGCCCGATGGTACGTGCGGGGGCGCTGACGCCGTTGGTTGTCATGTGAATTCTCCTCATGGACGCCGGCGGGACCGCCGTGTTAACGTACGATCGATTGTTCGTTTCAGCGTACGGGGGCCGGGCCCGCCGGTCAATCGTGCCGACGGACTTCGCCAAACAGAATCTGCCAGGCCGCGACCAGCGATCACGCACCTGGCGCACCCGAATCGAGTGAGGTTTCCATGCGACCGCTACGTTCTCTGTTGTTCGTTCCCGCGCACCGCGACGGCTGGGCGCACAAGGCGGCGCGCGCCGGCACCGACGCGGTGATCCTCGATCTCGAGGACTCGGTGCCCGAGCCGAGCAAGGCCGACGCGCGGGCGCTGGCATCGCACACGATCGACTCGCTGCGTGCCGAACACCCGGAGCTCACGGTGTTGGTGCGGCCCAACCCGCTCGACACCGACCACTTCGGCCGCGACCTCGCCGCGGTCGTGCGCCAAGGACTGGGCGGGCTGCTGTTGCCGAAGATCTACGGCCCCCGCGAGGTTCTCGACTTCGCAGCCCTGCTGGAGCATTTCGAGATCGAGGCGGGGCTGCCGCGGGGTGTGGTGGAGGTGATCCCGACCCTGGAGACCGCCCGGTCGCTGGTGAACTGCGAGTCGATCGCGGCGGCGCACCCGCGGGTGGCGTCGCTGATGGTGGCCGCCGCGCGCGACGCCGACGTCTCGCGCGAGGTGGGTTTCGAATGGACCGCCGAAGGGCTCGAGACGCTGCACTACCGCAGCAAGGCGGTGCTGGCCTGCCGCGCGGCCGGCCTGCGTCACCCGATCGTGGGGTTGTGGCAGGAGATCGCCGACCTGGCCGGGCTGCGCCGCTTCGCCGAGGACAACCGGCGTCTCGGATTCGCCGGCCAGGTCCTCATCCACCCCTCGCACATCGAGACCGTCAACGACGTGTACGCGCCCGACCCGAAGGTCGTGGAGCGTTTCCGCCGGATGATCGACGCGTTCGAGCAGGCCCAGGCAAACGGCCAGGCGGCCGCCCTGTTCGAGGGCGAACACGTCGACATCGCGCACGTCAAGACCGCCCGCGGCGTGGTCGCCCTCGCCGAATCCATCGCCACCCCCTGACCTGTTTCATCCGACCCCTGTTTCACCCGACCCATCGACGAAGGAGCCGACCATGAGTGGACTGTATTTCGAGCAGCTCGAACCGGGACTGGTCATCGAGCACCCGGTGACCCGCACGGTCACCGAGACCGACAACCTGTTGTTCACCACCCTGACCCTGAACGTGCAGCCGCTGCACCTCGACGCCGAGTTCGCCAAGGCGAGCATGTACGGGCAGCGGATCGTCAACAGCGTGTTCACCCTCGGCGTCGTCGTGGGCATCCCGGTGCAGGAAACCACCCTCGGCACCACCTTGGGCAACCTCGGCTTCGAGGAGATCGCCTTCCCCGCGCCGGTGTTCATCGGGGACACGCTGCGGGTGGAGACCGAGATCCTGTCCGGGCGAGAGTCCAAGTCGCGTCCCGACACCGGTGTCGTGCGCTTCGAGCACCGCGGGTTCAACCAGGACGGCAAACTGGTCTGCAAGGTGCGCCGCTCCGGGCTGATGCTGAAGAAGCCGGTCGAGGTCGCCGTCTCGTGAGGCTGGCCACGCTGCGCGTGGCCGGCACCACCGCGGCCGCCCGCGTGGACGGCGAGCGGGCCGTACTGATCGAGGCCTACGCGAGCGTGTCGCAGCTGCTGCGCACACCGGACTGGCGCACGGTCGCGGCCGCCGCCGGCGGCGCGCTCGTGGACCTCGCCGGCGCCGACTACGCACCCGTCGTGCCGGACCCACGCAAGATCGTCTGCGTGGGGCTGAACTACGCCAACCACATCGAGGAGATGGGCCGCGAGCTGCCCGAGTTCCCGACGTTGTTCGCGAAGTTCCCCGAGGCGCTGATCGGCCCCTACGACGACATCGCGGTGCCGTCCTGGGCCGCAGCGCAGCTCGATTGGGAAGGCGAGCTGGCCGTGATCGTCGGCGCGCAGGCCTCGGCGGTGCCGGTCGAGAACGCCGATGCGTACATCGCGGGATACGCGGTCGCCAACGACGTGACCGTGCGCGACTTCCAGTACCGCACGACGCAATGGCTGCAAGGCAAGACGTTCGCCGGAACGTGCCCGCTGGGACCGACGCTGGTGACACCGGACGAGTTCTCCCCCGGCCCGACCCTGACCACGCTCGTGCAGGACGCCACGGTGCAGTCGGACTCCACCGGCGATCTCGTGTTCACCCCGCAGCGGTTGATCTCCTACATCTCCCACATCGTGGCGCTGCACCCCGGCGACGTGATCCTCACCGGCACCCCCGGCGGTGTCGGACACGCCAGCGGCACCTACCTGCGCGACGGGCAGACCCTGCGCACCGAGATCGACGGCCTCGGCGCACTGCGCAACACCGTGCGCATCCACAACACCGCAACGGCGATCTGAACCCGTTCCCCGCCCACGGCTCGGGGCCATCCCCCTCCGCGCCAACCCTCGGGCCGGCTCCGCGACCCGCTCGGGTCGCCGGGCCGGCTCGCGTGCAGTTCGCTTTCGTCCAAGCGCTGGTCCTAAGCGCGGGGATACCGTCGCGACAGCCCACCAACCCCGATCAGTGAGGACCCCTCCGATGGCGCCCGTCGAGCCGATACCAGAACACCTGCACACAGTCACCCCGCGGCTAGTGGTGCGCCGAGCCGCCACCGCGATCGACTTCTACCGCGCCGCCTTCGACGCGGAGGAGGTCGGAGACCGGTTCACCGGTCCCAGCGGCGAGATCATCCACGCGGAGTTGCGCATCGGCGACTCGGTCGTGATGATCACCGAGGACACCGGCGACGCCACCGCGCCGGCGCGATCACCCGAGGCGCTCGGCGGCGCGGTCTCGGCGGTCATGGCAACCTACTGGGCGGACGTGGACGCAGCCTGGGACCGGGCGGTCACCGCCGGCGCCGAGGTCGTCTATCCGCTCCAAGACGCGTTCTACGGCGAACGCGGCGGCCGGTTGCGCGACCCATATGGGCAGCAGTGGATGCTCAGCCAACGCACCGAGGACCTCACCGCGGAGGAAGTGGACCGCCGGGCCGCGGAATACTTCGCCGACAACGGCTGATCCTCTGGCCAGGATCTCCGCCGGGCCTACAATCGCCAGCCACGTCAACGACGGCGGGTCAGCCGGCTGACCGCGCAACCTGGCCGCACCGAGCCCTTCCCGCCCGACCCCGGGCGGGAAGGGCTCGACCCGTTTCCGGACCGGACGCCCCGATTGGATCGCGGTCGCGACCCGTCGCGACGCCGCATCTCGGGAAGCGAGTTGACGGAATCTGTGTGCTGCGCCACAATACTTACAAACGAGCAAACGTTCGTCTGTATGAGTTTCGAGTGAGGAACCTCCATGAGATCTCTGACTTCTCGTCGCGTGGCCGTGGCCGGGGTCGCGCTGAGCGCGGTGCTCGGCCTCGCGGGCTGCACCGCGAGCGCACCGGCCGATTCGAGCACAGGCGCGGCCGGGTCGACCGGCGACGGCGGCGCGGCGCTGCCGATGGACCAGTTGTGCGGCGACCAGCCGATCAAGGTCGCGCACGTGGCGGGCTTCGGCGCCAACTCGTGGCGCAAGATCACCCAGGCGGAGCTGACCGACGAACTCTCGGCGTGCCCGAACGTGAGTCTGGACTACACCCAGACCGACGGTGACCTGCAGAAGTACATCACCGCGATCAACTCCTACACCGCCCAGGGTTACGACGCGATCGTCACCTACGACGACTTCGGCTCCCAGGCGCTCAGTGCCCTGAAGAACGCCCACGACGCCGGTGTCGTGGTCGTGCCCTACATCGCCGACCCGGGCGGGCAGGTCGGCAGCGACTACGACGGCTACGTCCAGTACGACTTCGACACCGAGGGCGACACGATGGCCAAGTGGCTGCACGGGCAGGTCGACCCCGGCGCCCCGCTGCTGTTCAGCGGCGGCCTGCCGGGTGGCAGCCCGTCCACCGTCGCGCTCTGGGACGGAATCCAGCAGACCTCCGACGAACTCGGCGGGGCGTTCGCCGCGCTGACCGACGAACCGCAGCCCTCGGGCTGGGACCCGGCCTACGAACAGCGCGCCATGGCCGGTGCGCTCACCACCTACCCCGAGATCGACGCGCTGGCCTCGGATTACGGCGTCGCCTCCAAGGGCGGCCTGCGGGCCTTCGTCAACGCCGGGCGCCCGATCCCGCCGCTGGCGACCTCGGCCACCGACAACGAACTCGGCTGCATGTGGCTGCAGTACCACGAGTCGAACCCGGACTTCCAGCTGCTCACCCTCGACGGCACCACCACCGTCGTGCGCATCGCCGCCCGCAAGGCGATGGCCGCGGTGAACGGCCAGCCCGACAACGAGCCGGAGAACTTCGAACTGCCGACGTTCGTGGACACGCTCAACGGCAAGCTCCCGACCTGCCGCGACGACCTGCCGCCCGACGCGGACCTGTCCTCGGCGCTGTCGCCCGAACAGCTCGCGGCCGTCTTCCAGTAACCGTCTCGTCCGCATGAGCACGAGGAGACCACAGTGACCCATCAAGACACCGTGTCCATCAAAGGCACCGCGAACCAGCAAGACATCGTCGAGGACATCATGAACGTGAGTGAGATTCGGGCGCAGGAGCGTCCGATCGAGGACCGGCACGACGACGGCGTCGTCCTGGCGCTGGACTCGGTGGACAAGCATTACCCGGGTGTGCACGCGATCAAGAACGTGTCGCTCACGGTGCGCCGCGGCGAGGTGCACGCCCTGGTCGGGCAGAACGGCGCCGGCAAATCCACCCTGGTCGGCATCGCCGCCGGATCCGTCCACCCGGACTCGGGGTCGGTCGAGATCGGTGGCGTCACCGCCACGCATCCCTCACCGCAGTGGTGCCGCGAGCAGGGCCTCGCCATCGTGTATCAGGAGCCGGCGCTGTTGCCGGATCTGACCGTCGCCGAGAACATGCGCCTGAGCATGCCCGAGCAGCACCGGCCCACGGTGGGCGACCAGATCGCCTGGGCGCAAGGTGTTCTGGGCCGGTGGAGCAGCGTCGCCGCGATCGATCCGCGCACCCCGGTGCGGGAGTTGGCGCCCGATGCCCGCTTCGTCGTGGAGATCGCGAAGGCACTGGCCGAGGAGCCGAAGGTGATCGTGCTCGACGAGCCGACCGAGCACTTGTTGCCGGCCGCGGTCGCCGAACTGTTCCGGCTGATCGCCGAGCTGATCGAGGCCGGTGGCGCGGTCGTCTACATCTCGCATCGTCTCAACGAGGTGAAGCAGATCGCGCACACGGTGTCGGTGCTGCGCGACGGTGCCCTGGTGGGCACTTTCGACGGCGCCGAGGTCACCGAGCAGGACGTGGTCAACCTCGTCGTCGGCCGCGAACTGACCCGCGCGCAGACCCGCAGCGACGCCCGCGCCGGACAGATCGGCGAACCCCTCCTGCAGGTCGGCGGCCTGTCCGGGGACCGGTTCGGTGAGGTCGAGTTGACCGTGCGCGCCGGGGAGATCGTCGGGTTCGCCGGCGTCGAGGGCCAGGGCCAGCGCGAGGTGCTGCGCGCCCTGGGCGGCCTGGTGCACCACTCCGGCACGGTCAGTATCGACGGACAGCCGGTGAAGACGTCCAGCCCGACCGCCGCGCTCGCCGGCGGTATCGCGTACCTGACGCACGACCGCCACCACGAGGGCATCCTGGCGGGGCTGAGCCTGCGGGAGAACGCGTCCCTGTCGGCGCTGCGCCGCTTCAGCCGCCTCGGGGTGGTCTCGCGCACCCGGGAACGCCGCGCCACCGCGGAGACGTTCGCGTCGATGCGGGTCAAGGCCCCCTCGGCGGAGGTCGACATCGCCACCCTGTCGGGCGGCAACCAGCAGAAGGTCGTGCTGAGTCGGGTGCTGCTGACCGACTCGGCGGTGATCTTGGCCGACGAACCCACCCAGGGCGTCGACATCGGGGCACGGGAGGAGATCTATACGATCCTGCGCGAAGCCGCCGCCCGCGGCGCGGCGATCGTCGTGCTGTCCTCCTCGGCCGCCGAACTCGAACAGCTCTGCGACCGGGTGATCGTGTTCTCCCGCGGCAAGGCGGCCAAGGAACTGCTCGACGACGAGCTGACCGAGCACGGCATCGCCCAGGCGGCGCTCAGCGCCACCGGCAGCAGGACCACGATCGCGGCCACGCTGCGCAAGGTCACGCTCGGGCGCAAGATCTCCCGCAGCGACCTGACCCCGGCCGCGATCCTCGCCGTGGCCACCGTGCTGCTCGCGTTCGTCGCGATCAGCCAGAGCGAGTTCTATCTGACTCCACGCAATTTCGGGCTCATCCTGCCGCTGCTGGCGACCCTGGCGTTCTTCGCGATGGCGCAGCAGATCGTGATGATGATCGGCGGGATCGACCTGTCGGTCGGCCCGCTCGCCGGGTTGTTGGTGGTGGTCGGCTCGTTCGTGTTGTCGGCCTACAAGACACCCGTCGGGATGCTGATCGGCCTGATCGTGCTGGTGGTCGTCGCCGCGGCGGTCGGCGCCGTGAACTGGGCCCTGACCGACGTGGTCAGGATCAATCCGCTGATCGCCACCCTGGTCACCTACACCGCCCTGCAAGGCGTCGCCTACCTGCTGCGCCCGCTGCCCGACGGGAAGATCGACCCGGTGTTCCTGTCCTACGTGGACACCGAACTCGGCTTCGTCCCGATCATGGTGATCGTCGCGATCGCGGTCGCCCTCGCCCTGGAGTTTGCCCTGCGCCGCACCCTGTTCGGGGTACGGCTGCGCGCCACCGGATCCCAGCACGCGACGGCCGACCGGGTCGGTGTGCGCACCCGCTGGGTCACGCTGGCCGCCTACGTGGGCTGCTCGCTGCTCGTCGTGCCGGCGGCGCTGTTGTTGATGTCGCAGGCCGGCACCGGCAACGCCAGCATCGGCGACAGCTACACCCTGGCCAGCATCGGCGCCGCCGTCCTCGGCGGAGCCTCGGTGTTCGGCGGGCGCGGCTCGTTCGTCGGCGCCGCCCTCGGCGCAGTGCTGGTCATCCAGATCAACACCGTGGTCCAGTTCCTCGGACTGCCCCTGTACTGGCAGCAGTGGCTGCTCGGCGGCCTCACCATCGCCGCCGCCGCCTTCTACTCCAAATCCCGAACCCTCGCAGAGCGGAGCTGACCGGTGAGCACCACCCACCCACACCCTGCCCCCGCCACACCACCCGACTCCCCCACCGCGCGGCGGATCCCACTGCGCTGGACACCCACCACCTCGGTCGTCGCGATCACCGTGGCGCTGTTCGTGTTCAGCTGGCTGCTCGCCCCCGGCAGCGTGTCCGGCAGCGCGATCGACTCGCTGCTGCCGTTTGCCGGCATCCTCGCGATCGCCGCGATCGGGCAGACCATCGTGGTGATGCTCAAGGGCATCGACCTGTCGCTGCCCGGCATGATGACCCTCGCCGCCCTGGTCAGCAGCAAATACGCCGCCGACCACGGCTCCATCCTCGCCGCCCTCGTCGTGGTCGCGGTGCTCGCCGTCGTGGTCGGTGTCGTCAACGGCGTCGTCGTGTCGGTGTTCTCGGTGACCCCGCTGGTGGCCACCCTCGCCGTCAACGCGGTCCTGATGGGCGCCGCCCTCGCCTACTCCGGCGGCACCCCCACCCGGGCGCCGCTGAGCGTGTCCGACTTCGCCCTGGAGAAGACCCTCGGGGTGTCGAACACCGTGTGGCTGGCGGTCGCGTTGATGATCGTCACCGTGTTCGCCACCGGCCGCGCCGCCTGGGGGCGTCGCATCGTCGCGGTCGGCTCGGCCGAACGCACCGCCCGCGCCGCCGGGGTGCGCACCGTCCGGGTCAAGATCAGCGGCTACGTCGCCGCCGCGTTGTGCTACAGCGGCGCCGGTGTGCTGCTCGCCGGCTACGTCGGCACCCCGAACACCAACGCGGGCACCGCCTATCTGCTGCCGGCCATCGCCGCCGTCGTCGTCGGCGGCACCGCGCTGTCCGGCGGGCGCGGCAACATCATCGGCACCGCCGTCGGAGCACTGTTCCTGAGCCAACTCACCCAGCTGGTGCTCTCCCTCGGCGCCCCCTCCTCCACCCAGTTCCTCGTCCAGGCCGTCGTCATCGCCGTCGCCGTCGGTGCCCAACAGCTCGACCTGCGCACCGTGACGAACCGGCTCCGTCCCCGAAAGGCCACCTCGTGACCCGCACCCACGGCCCCCGCCTGACCGGCAAGGTCGCGCTGATCACCGGCGCCGCCCGCGGCCAGGGCCGCTCCCACGCCCTCGCGTTCGCCGAGGAAGGCGCCGATGTGATCCTCGTCGACGCGGTCCGCCCGATCGGCACCGTCGGCTACCCGATGCCCACCGCCGCGGACCTGAAGGAGACCGTGCGCCTCGTCGAGGACCGCGACCGCCGCGCCGTCGCCCTCGAGGTCGACGTCCGCGACGAGGCCCTCCACGACGCCGTCACCGACGCGGTCGCCACCCTCGGGCGCC
>DATDBL010000262.1:0-15839 GCA_036524855.1 Aldersonia sp.
CGCGTCGACCCGGCGTTCCTCGACGAACTCGACCGCCTGCAACGCGATTACACCGGCCGGCCCTCGCCGTTGTTCGAGGCGACCCGGATGAGCGAGTACGCCGGGGGAGCGCGGCTGTTCCTCAAGCGTGAGGACCTCAACCACACCGGCTCGCACAAGATCAACAACGTGCTCGGCCAGGCGTTGCTCGCCAAGCGGATGGGCAAGACCCGCATCATCGCCGAGACCGGCGCCGGTCAGCACGGCGTCGCCACCGCGACCGCGTGCGCGCTGCTCGACCTCGAGTGCATCGTCTACATGGGCGCCGTCGACACCGCGCGCCAGGCCCTCAACGTCGCCCGCATGCGCCTGCTCGGCGCGCGGGTGGTGTCGGTGTCGTCGGGGTCGCAGACTCTCAAGGACGCCATCAACGAGGCCCTGCGCGACTGGGTGACCAACGCCCACAACACGTACTACTGCTTCGGCACCGCGGCCGGTCCGCACCCGTTCCCGGTGCTCGTGCGCGACTTCCAGCGCGTCATCGGACTCGAGGCCCGCGCCCAGATCCGCTCCGCCGCCGGTCGCCTACCCGACGCCGTAACCGCCTGTGTCGGTGGGGGTTCCAACGCGATCGGGATCTTCCACGCCTTCCTCGACGACCCCGGGGTCCGGCTCGTCGGCTACGAGGCCGCCGGCGACGGCGTCGAGACGGGCCGGCACGCCGCGACCTTCACCGGCGGTTCGCCGGGCGCGTTCCAGGGCGCCTACTCCTACCTCCTGCAGGACGAGGACGGGCAGACCATCGAGTCGCACTCGATCTCCGCGGGTCTCGACTACCCGGGCGTCGGCCCCGAGCACGCGTTCCTCAAGGACACCGGGCGCGCCGAATATCTGCCGGTCACCGACACCGAGGCTATGGACGCGTTGCTGCTGCTGAGCCGGCGCGAGGGCATCATCCCGGCGGTCGAATCCGCGCACGCGGTGGCGGGTTCGCTCGAACTCGGCAAGCAACTCGGGCCCGGCGCGATCATCGTCGTCAATCTGTCCGGGCGCGGCGACAAGGACATGGACACGGCGGCGAAGTGGTTCGGGCTCATCGACAACTCGGATGAGGATGCCCAGTGAGCGGCCTCGACTCCCGACTCGGTCCCACGTTCGCGGCCTGCCGCGCGGAGCACCGCGCCGCACTGATCGGGTACCTGCCGGCCGGTTACCCCGACCTGCCGCGCTCGATCGACATCTTCCGGACGATGGTCGAATCCGATTGCGACATCATCGAAGTCGGCATCGCCTACTCCGACCCGGTGATGGACGGCGCCACCATCCAGGCCGCAGCCGAGGAGGCGCTACGCAACGGCGTCCGGGTCCGTGACGTGTTCACCGTTGTCGAGCAGATCTCCGCGGTCGGCGGCAGGGCCGTCGTGATGACCTACTGGAATCCGGTGCTGCGCTACGGCGTCGACGCGTTCGCCCGCGACCTCGCCAATGCTGGTGGGCTCGGGCTGATCACCCCGAACCTGATTCCCGAGGAGGCCGACGAGTGGTTCGCCGCCTCCCGGGCGCACGACCTCGACCGGATCTTCCTGGTCGCACCGTCGTCCACCGAGGAACGGCTCGCGATGACGATCGACGCGTCGAGCGGGTTCGTCTACGCCGCCTCGACCATGGGCGTCACCGGCGCCCGCGACGCCGTCTCCTCGGCGGCGCCCGAACTCACCGCACGTATCCGAGCGCACTCCGACATCCCGGTGGGGGTCGGACTCGGCGTCCGCAGCGGCGCCCAGGCGGCCGAGATTGCCGCCTATGCAGATGGGGTGATCGTCGGGTCGGCGCTGGTCAGCGCTGCTGCTGACGGTCTCGATGCGGTCGCGGCGCTCACCGCCGAGCTAGCCCAGGGAGTGCGCTCGGCTACCGTGGGTTCGTGAGCGCACTCGCCTACTTGCCCAGCCCGCCCCGCGGAGTGTGGGAGTTGGGTCCGATCCCGTTGCGGGCCTACGCGCTGTGCATCATCGTCGGGATCGTCGTCGCCATCTGGTGGGGTGACCGGCGCTGGGTGGCCCGCGGCGGCGCGAAGGGCACCGTGCTCGACGTCGCGATCTGGGCGGTGCCGTTCGGCCTGATCGGCGGCCGGCTCTACCACGTGCTCACCGACTGGTCGACCTACTTCGGACCCGACGGCGACCCGGCCGCCGCGGTGCGGATCTGGCAGGGCGGACTCGGCATCTGGGGCGCCGTCGCGTTCGGCGCGCTCGGCGCCTGGATCGGGTGCCGCCGAATGGGAATCCCGTTGCCCGCCTTGGGGGATGCGGTGGCGCCGGCCATCCTGCTGGCGCAGGCGATCGGGCGGCTCGGCAACTGGTTCAACCAGGAGTTGTACGGCCGCGAGACCACGGTGCCGTGGGGCCTCGAGATCTACGAACGCGTCGACGCACGCGGTGCGGTGGACAGCCTCAACGGCGTTTCCACCGGCGTCGTCGAGCGTGTGGTGCATCCGACCTTCCTCTACGAGATGCTGTGGAACCTGCTGGTCGTGGTGGCGCTCGTGCTCGTCGACCGCCGGTTCCGGATCGGTCACGGACGGCTGTTCGCGCTCTACGTCGCCGGCTACTGCCTGGGTCGGTTCTTCGTCGAGTTGATGCGCGACGACTACGCCACGCACATCGCCGGCATCCGGATCAACTCGTTCACCGCCGCGATCGTGTTCGTCTGCGCCGTCGCCTACTTCGTGCTCGCGAAGAAGGGCCGCGAACAGGCGTGGGAGTTGCTGCCGCCGGACCAGCGACCGGAGGCGGCCGAGGACGAAGGCAGTGCCGACACGGCGGGTACCGACACAGCGGGCGCCGAGAAACAGGGTGCCGACACAGCGGGTGCCGACACAGCGGGTGCCGACACAGTGGGTGCCGACACATCGGGCGCCGACAAACAGGGTGACGAATCAGGCAGCACCGCCGATACGCCTGACGACACCGCCGCCGAACACGCCGACAAGGAAAGCAGATGACCGACCGCCCCGAACTGGGTCCCGAGTTCGAACAGTCAAACCCGCCGGACAGCCAGTCGCCAGGTTCGTCGCCGCTGGGCTGGCAGCCCGGCCCGGTGTACGGCACCCCGGGGACCGGGCCCGGCTACGACCAGGCCTCCGCGCCGCCGCCCACCTATCAACCGCCGCCCACCTATCAACCGCCGCCCACCTACCAGCCGCCGCCGACCTATCAGCCCCAGCCGCAGTTCCAGGCCTATCAGCAGCCGCAGTACCAAGCCCAGTACGCCGCCGGCTACCCCGCATACGTGCAACTGTCCGACAAGTCCAAGACCGCGGCCGGCCTGCTGGAGTTGCTGCCGTCCTTCTTCGGCATCTGCGGCGTCGGGCGCCTGTATCTGGGCCACACCGCGACCGGACTGATCCAGCTGCTGGGCATGATCGTCGCCATCGTGCTCTCGGCCGTCTTCATCGGCCTGCCGTTCATGGTCGCGATCTGGATCTGGAACCTCATCGACGCGATCCAGATGTTCAGCGGCAACGTGGCCGACTCGCACGGCCGCCCGCTGCGCGACTGACCTCGCGACCGCCGCGATTCGTCCTGTGCGAGTGCACCTGTGCGGGTGACCAGGTGGGTGCGCAGTTGGCCGGTGCCCTGTGCACAAAGCTGTTAATGTTGATCAACTTGGGCAGCCCCCGAGGGCGACGGGCCGTCGACGTCCCGGACGAATCCATTGCTCACAGACGTGGAGGTTCCGGTGCTCTTCTCCCAGCTCCCGCCGGCACAGGGCCTGTACGACCCGAGCAACGAGGCGGACTCCTGCGGCGTCGCGATGATCGCCGACATCGAGGGCCGCCGCACGCACTCCATCGTGTCGGACGGGCTGCTCGCACTCGAGAACCTCGACCACCGCGGCGCGGCCGGCGCCGAACCGAACAGCGGTGACGGCGCGGGCATTCTGATCCAGCTGCCGGTGGAACTGCTACGCGAGGTCACCGCCTTCGCGTTGCCGGGGCCGCTGCCCGACGGCTCGAACACCTTCGCCGCGGGCATCGCATTCCTGCCGATGTCGCAGCCGCAGCGCGCGGTCGCCGCCGGGCGGATCGAGGCCATCGCCGCCGAGGAGGGTCTCGACGTCCTCGGCTGGCGCGAGGTCAACGTCGACGCCACCGGCGCCGACATCGGCAAGACCGCGCTCGCGTGCATGCCCTACATGAGCCAGCTGTTCGTGGCGGCCAGGGGCGGGGACGACAGTGAGGGGCAACCGCTCGGCGGCATCGACCTCGACCGCCGGGTGTTCGGCCTCCGCAAGCGGGCCGAGAAGGTCACCCCCGAGATCGCGGCCGCCGGCACCGGGGTGTACTTCCCGTCGCTGTCCTCGCGGACCATGGTCTACAAGGGCATGCTCACCACCGCGCAGTTGCCGCTGTACTTCCCGGACCTACGTGACGAACGATGTCTGTCCGCGATCGCGATCGTGCACAGCCGGTTCTCCACCAACACGTTCCCGTCCTGGCCGCTGTCGCATCCGTTCCGGTTCGTTGCACACAACGGTGAGATCAACACGGTCCGCGGCAACCGCAACCGGATGCGCGCCCGCGAGGCGATGCTGGCCAGCGACCTTATCCCCGGCGACCTGGGCCGCCTCTACCCGATCTGCACCCCGGAGGCGTCGGACTCGGCGTCGTTCGACGAGGTGCTCGAACTGCTGCACCTCGGCGGCCGGCCGCTGGCGCACGTCGTGATGATGATGATCCCGGAGGCGTGGGAGAACGACTACGCCATGGAGCCGCGGCGCCGGGCGTTCTACAAATACCACTCGGCGCTGATGGAGCCGTGGGACGGGCCGGCGTGTGTGACCTTCTCCGATGGCGCGATCGTCGGCGCCGTTCTCGACCGCAACGGCCTGCGGCCCGGCCGCTGGTGGCGCACCGTCGACGGCCGGGTGATCCTGGCCAGCGAGGCCGGCGTGCTCGCTGTGAACCCGGACGACATCGTGGCGAAGGGGCGGCTGCAGCCGGGGAAGATGTTCCTCGTCGACACTGTCGCGGGGCGGATCATCCCGGACGAGGAGATCAAGACCCGTCTCGCCGCCGAACACCCCTACGACGAATGGCTGCACGCGGGCCGGTTCAAGCTCGACTCGCTGCCCGACCGCTCCAGCGTGCAGCACAACCACGATTCGGTGGTGCGCCGCCAGCGCGCGTTCGGCTACACCGAAGAGGATCTCCGAGTCCTGCTCACCCCGATGGCCGCCTCCGGCGGCGAGCCGCTCGGTTCGATGGGCACCGACACCCCCGTCGCGGCGCTGTCCCAGCGCCCGCGCCTGCTCTACGACTACTTCATCGAACTGTTCGCGCAGGTCACCAATCCGCCGTTGGACGCGATCCGGGAGAAGATCGTCACCTCGCTGGCGCGGATCATGGGTCCCGAGCAGAACCTGCTGCACCCGACGCCGGCGTCGTGTCGCCAGATCGTGCTGCCGTGGCCGGTGCTCGACAACGAGGAACTGTCCAAGATCATCCACATCAACGACGACGGTGACCATCCCGGCCTCGCGGCCGTGGTGCTGCGTGCGCTCTACGACGTCGAACGCGGCGAGGACGGCCTCGCGGACGCGCTGGAATCGTTGCGGCGCAAGGCGAGCGACGCGATCGCCGCCGGCTACCACACGCTGATCATCTCCGACCGCGACTCCGACCACACGCTCGCGCCGATCCCGTCGCTGCTGGCGGTCTCCGCGGTGCACCACCACCTGGTGCGGACCAAGGAGCGCACCAAGGTCGGCCTTGTCGTCGAGTCCGGCGACGCGCGCGAGGTGCACCACATCGCGCTGCTGCTCGGTTACGGTGCCGCCGCGGTCAACCCATACCTGGCGATGGAGTCCATCGAGGACCTGGTCCGCACCGGCGAGCTCACCGGCGTGGAGCCCAGCGTCGGCATCCGCAACTACATCGACGCGCTCGGTAACGGCGTGCTCAAGGTGATGTCCAAGATGGGCATCTCGACCGTCGCGTCGTACACCGCGGCGCAGGCGTTCGAGGCGATCGGCTTGGACGGCGACCTGGTCGCCGAGTACTTCACCGGCACGGTCAGCCAGCTCGGTGGCGTCGGCCTCGACGTGCTCGCCGAGGAGGTCAAGCTGCGTCACCGGCTGGCCTACCCGGAGAACCCGAACTCCAAGACGCACCGCGGCCTCGACGGCGGCGGCGAGTACCAGTATCGGCGCGAGGGCGAGCTGCACGTGTTCACGCCCGAGACGGTGTTCCTGCTGCAGCACGCAACCCGTACCGGCCGCGAGGACGTGTTCGCCGCCTACAGCGACAAGGTCGACAAGCTCTCCGCCGAGGGCGGCGCGCTGCGTGGGCTGTTCACGTTCAGACAGGGTGTGCGCGAACCGGTCCCGCTCGACGAGGTGCAGCCGTGGCAGGAGATCGTCAAGCGGTTCAACACCGGCGCGATGAGCTACGGTTCGATCTCGGCCGAGGCGCACGAGACGATGGCGATCGCGATGAACAAGCTAGGCGGCCGGTCGAATTCGGGCGAGGGCGGCGAGGACACCGAACGGCTCTACGACCCTCGCCGCCGCAGTGCCGTCAAGCAGGTCGCCAGCGGGCGCTTCGGCGTCACCAGCGACTACCTCGTCAACGCCACCGACATCCAGATCAAGATGGCCCAGGGCGCGAAACCCGGTGAGGGCGGTCAGCTTCCGGCCTTCAAGGTATACCCGACGGTGGCGAAGACGCGGCATTCGACGCCGGGCGTGGGGTTGATCAGCCCACCGCCGCACCACGACATCTACTCGATCGAGGACCTCGCCCAGCTCATCCACGATCTCAAGAACGCCAACGACAAGGCCCGCGTACACGTCAAGCTGGTCGCCTCGGTCGGCGTCGGCACCGTCGCCGCCGGTGTGTCGAAGGCGCACGCCGACGTCGTGCTGATCTCCGGCTACGACGGCGGCACCGGCGCCTCCCCGCTGACTTCGCTCAAGCACGCCGGGGCACCGTGGGAGATCGGTCTGGCCGACGCGCAGCAGACCTTGGTGCTCAACGGGCTTCGCGACCGCATCACCGTGCAGTGCGACGGCGGGCTGCGGACCGGGCGCGACGTCGTCGTCGCCGCGTTGCTCGGCGCCGAGGAGTTCGGATTCTCCACCGCGCCGCTGATCGTCGCGGGCTGCATCATGATGCGGGTCTGCCACCTCGACACCTGCCCCGTTGGTGTGGCGACGCAGAACCCGGAGTTGCGCAAGCGGTTCAACGGCAAGCCGGAGTTCGTCGAAGACTTCTTCCGGTTCGTCGCACAGGACGTGCGCCGCTACCTGGCGAGGCTGGGCTTCCGCAGCATCGACGAGGCGGTCGGGCGCGCCGACGCGCTCGACACCGACGCCGGCATCGCGCACTGGAAGAGCAAGGACCTGGACCTTTCTCCGTTGTTCCGGGTGCCCGCGCCGCTGGTGGACGAGCCGCAGCAGCGGCTGCGCACGAAGGAGCAGGACCACGGCCTCGAGTTCGCACTCGACCAGACACTGATCCAGCTTGCGGAGGGCGCGCTCGAGGATGCACACGTGGTGCATCTCGAACTGCCGGTGCGCAACGTCAACCGCACCGTCGGCACGCTGCTCGGCGCCGAGGTGACCCGCCGCTACGGCGCCGCGGGTCTGCCCGACGACACCATCCGCGTCACCCTGACGGGGTCCGCGGGCCAGTCCATGGGCGCGTTCCTCCCGCCGGGCATCACCATCGACCTCATCGGCGACGCCAACGACTACGTGGGCAAGGGGCTTTCGGGTGGCCGCGTGGTGGTGCGGCCGCACCCGGACTCGCTGTTCATCCCGGAGGAACAGGTGATCGCGGGCAACACGCTGCTCTACGGGGCGACGTCGGGGGAGGTGTTCCTGCGGGGACTCGCGGGGGAGCGGTTCTGTGCCCGCAACTCGGGCGCGACCGCGGTGGTCGAGGGCATCGGCGACCACGGGTGCGAGTACATGACCGGTGGTCGCGTGGTGGTGCTCGGTCCGATCGGGCGCAATCTGTCGGCGGGTATGTCCGGCGGCATCGCCTACGTGCTCAACCTCGATCCGGTGCGGGTCAACCGGGCGATGGTGGAGCTCGAACCGCTGGACGCGGACGATTTCACCTGGTTGCGGGAGACCATCGCCAAACACGTGCGCTGGTCGAAATCCACGGTGGGCGCGTCGATCCTGGCCGACTGGCCGCGGCGCAGCGAGCTGTTCACGAAGGTGATGCCCACCGATTACAAGCGTGTGCTGCAGGCGACCCGGCTGGCGAAGTCCGAGGGGCGCGACGTCGACGCGGCGATCATGGAGGCGGCAAATGGCTGAGCCACAGGGGTTTCTGCGGGTCCAGAAGCAGGAGGCGCCGAAACGGCCGGTCGCCGCGCGTATCCACGACTGGCGGGAAATCTACGCCGAGCAGCCGCCGGCGGATCGCAACGCCGACGTGTCCACCCAGGCGCGCCGCTGCATGGACTGCGGAATCCCGTTCTGTCACAGTGGATCGTCGGGTTGCCCGCTCGGCAACCTGATACCGGACTGGAACGACCTGGTCCGCCGGGGGCGTTGGGCCGAGGCCAGCGAGCGCCTGCACGCCACCAACAACTTCCCGGAGTTCACCGGCCGGGTGTGCCCGGCCCCGTGCGAGGCGGCGTGCGTGCTGTCGATCGCGGAGAACGACACCGGCGGCAGCGTGACGATCAAACGGATCGAGGAGACGATCGTCGAAACCGCTTGGGAGAATGCGACGATCGTGCCCAAGATGGCGACGATCAACACCGGCAAGAGGGTCGCGGTGGTCGGCTCGGGCCCGGCCGGCCTCGCCGCCGCGCAGCAGTTGACCCGGGCCGGACACGACGTCACCGTGTACGAACGCGACGACCGCCTCGGTGGCCTGCTGCGCTACGGCATCCCCGCCTTCAAGATGGACAAGGGCGTGCTCAATCAGCGGTTGACTCAGATGCGTGCCGAAGGAACGTATTTCGTCGTCGACTGCGAGGTAGGCGTGGACGTGACCGTCGAACAGCTACGGGCGAAGTTCGATGCGGTTGTCCTCGCCGTGGGCGCCCTGCTCGCCCGTGACAACACAGGCGTCGAGGGCCGCGACCTCGACGGTGTACATCTCGCGATGGAGCACCTCGTCCCCGCGAACAAGGAGACCGAGGGCGACGGGCCCAGTCCGATCACCGCGCACGGCAAGCACGTGGTAATCATCGGCGGCGGCGACACCGGGGCGGACTGCCTCGGCACCGCGCACCGGCAGGGCGCGGCGTCTGTCACCCAGCTCGACTACAACCCGGAACCGCCGGGCGAACGCGTCGACGAGATCTCGCCGTGGCCGTCGTGGCCGCTGCTGCTGCGCACCTCGCCCGCGCACGCCGAGGGCGGCCTGCGGCGGTACCAGGTGGCCGTGCAGCGCTTCGTCGGCGACGAGGCGGGCAGGGTGCGCGCGATGGTGCTCGCCGAGGTGACGGTGCACCGCGACCCCGACGGCCGTCGCACCATCGTCCCGGTCGGCGAGGAGGTCGAGATCCCTTGCGAGCTGGCCCTGTTCGCGATCGGCTTCAATGGTCCCGAGCCCGGGCCGCTGCTCGACGACTACGGCATCGAACGCACCCGCCGCGGCGTCATCGGCTGCGGTCCGGACTGGCAGACCAGCGCCCTCGGCGTGTTCGTCTGCGGCGACGCCCACCGCGGCGCCTCGCTGGTGGTGTGGGCGATCGCCGAGGGTCGCTCGGCGGCCCGCGCGGTCGACGAGTTCCTGATGGGTCACTCGGAGTTGCCGGCGCCGGTGCATCCGACCGCCTTACCG
Source organism: Aldersonia sp. (assembly GCA_036524855.1). GTDB lineage: Bacteria > Actinomycetota > Actinomycetes > Mycobacteriales > Mycobacteriaceae > Aldersonia. The sequence continues at coordinate 9,791 of DATDBL010000262.1, forward strand.
CTCGCCGTCTTGCGCTGAATCTTCTGCGGATGAACATCTGGTGCCACCGCGTGGAGAAGCGCGGCGCTAAGCACTAGGCTCGACGCGTGACACGACGGACCAAGATTGTCTGCACCCTGGGGCCAGCGACCGCGACGTCGGAAGGAATCAAACAGCTCGTCGAGGCGGGCATGGACGTGGCTCGGTTGAACATGAGCCACGGTGAACACGCCGATCACAAGGCCAACTACGACCGTGTCCGCGCGGCGTCGGATTCGACCGGCCGGGCGGTGGGCATCCTCGCCGACCTGCAGGGGCCGAAGATCCGGCTCGGCCGGTTCGCGGAGGGTTCGGCCGTGTGGGCGACCGGCGAGGTCGTCCGGATCACCGTCGACGACGTGGACGGTACCCACGACCGGGTCTCGACGACGTACAAACAGCTCGCGCAGGACGCGAAGGCCGGGGACCGGCTACTCGTCGACGACGGCAAGGTCGGCCTGGTCATCGAGGAGGTCGACGGAAACGACGTCGTCGCCCGAGTCACCGAGGGCGGGCCGGTCAGCAACAACAAGGGCATCTCCCTGCCCGGGATGAACGTCTCGGTGCCGGCGATGTCGGAGAAGGACATCGAGGACCTCGAGTTCTCGCTGCGCCTCGGCGTCGACTTCATCGCGTTGTCGTTCGTGCGTTCCCCGGCCGACGTCGAACTGGTGCACGAGGTGATGGACCGCGTCGGTCGGCGCGTCCCGGTGATCGCGAAGCTGGAGAAGCCCGAGGCGATCGACAACCTCGAGGCCGTCGTGCTCGCGTTCGACGCGGTGATGGTCGCGCGCGGCGACCTGGGTGTCGAACTGCCGCTCGAACAGGTGCCGCTGGTGCAGAAGCGCGCCATTCAGATGGCGCGGGAGAACGCCAAGCCGGTCATCGTCGCGACGCAGATGCTCGAATCGATGATCGAGAACTCGCGTCCGACCCGGGCCGAGGCGTCCGACGTCGCCAACGCCGTGCTCGACGGCGCCGATGCGGTGATGCTGTCGGGCGAGACGTCGGTCGGCAAGTACCCGATCGAGACCGTCCGCACCATGGCCAAGATCGTGATGGCCGTCGAGGGCGACAGCACGTCGGTGCCGCCGCTGACGCACGTACCCCGTACCAAGCGCGGCGTCATCTCCTATGCCGCCCGCGACATCGGGGAACGACTCAACGCGAAGGCGCTCGTCGCGTTCACTCAGTCCGGTGACACGCTGCGCCGGCTCGCGCGGCTGCACACACCGCTCCCACTGCTGGCGTTCACGCCGCTGCCGGAAGTGCGTTCGCAACTGGCGCTGACCTGGGGAACCGAGACTTTCCTCGTCGACAATGTCGCCACCACCGACGAGATGATCGGGCAGGTCGACCACGCGATGCTGTCGATGCAGCGGTATTCGCGCGGCGACCTCGTCGTCATCGTCGCCGGTTCGCCCCCGGGCACGGTCGGCTCGACCAACCTCATCCACGTGCACCGGATCGGCGAAGAGGACCACGTGTGAGCGATTCCAGTCCGGTGGACGGCCGCCCGGTGAGCCCGGACCTGCGTACGTTCCTGGATCTGCTGTACCTCGAGGAGACCGAACCCGACGTCTTCGTCGGCCAGCACCCGCCGCAGGTCGCAAGCCGCACCTTCGGCGGACAGTTGATCGCGCAGGCGATCGTGGCGGCGGGGCGCACCGTCGGACCCGAGCGCCCGATCCACGCGATCAACGCGCATTTCATCCGCGGCGGCGACGTGAAACAGCCGATCGAGTACCACGTCACGCGCCACCGCGACGGCCGCGGGTTCGCCAACCGTCTCGTCACCGCATATCAGGACGGTGCCGAGGTGTTCGTCATGCTCGCCGCGTTCCAGGACGGCACCAAGGGCCTCGAGCACGCGATGCAGGTGCCGGACGTGCCCTACCCCGAGGTGCTGCCCCCGCTCGGCGACCATTTCGTCGGCTTCGAGGAGACGCTCCCGACGTTCGTCAACGCGCTCAAGCCGATCGACATGCGCTACGCCAACGACCCGGCGTGGATCATGAAGGGCACCGGCGAGCGGCTCACCCACAACCGGGTATGGATGCGGACCGACGGCGACCTGCCCGATGACCCGTTGATCCACGTCGCGGCGATGGGCTACGCGTCCGACACCACCGTCCTGGATTCCGTGATCACCACGCACGGGTTGTCCTGGGGGCTGGACCGGATCGTCGCCGCCACCGTCAACCACTCGATGTGGTTTCATCGCCCGTTCCGATTCGACGAGTGGGCGCTCTACGCGACCGAGTCGCCGGTCGCGGCGGGGTCGCGCGGGCTCGCGCAGGGCCGCTACTTCTCCCTCGACGGCGACCTGCTCGCCACCGTCGTGCAGGAGGCGTTCGTCCGACACTTCCCGCGCAAGGGCTGACTCGACGCGCCGTTTGCACGTCGTCACGCTAACCGCTACGTCGTGACGTTAAACTCTGCCAATTTCGGTGCGGCCAGTTCGGTTGTGCACGTCTGTGATCGAAGCGGGGAGCTGAATGGAAACCAGCGTCGACTGGGGCAACGAGGTCCTGCACTCGGTGTGGTGGATTCTGCAGGTCTGGGCGGTCACGGTGGTCGTGTTCCTGATCATCTGCGTGCTGCTCGCCCGGTTCACCAACTGGGGTCGACAGTTCTGGCGGATCAGCGGCGGGTTCTTCCGCGGCCGCGAGGCGGCGGTGACGTTCGCGTTCGTCGCGCTGATGCTGCTGTTCACCGTGTTCGCCGTGCGGATGAGCGTGCTGTTCTCCTATCAGGGCAACGACATGTTCACCGCGTTGCAGTACGCGGCACAGGCGCTGCAGGCCGGCGATGCGAGCGCGCTGCAGATGGCAGTGGACGGTTTCTGGAACGCGGTGCGGATCTTCGCGGTGCTCGCGACGATCCACGTCGTGCGGGCGCTGCTCGACTACTACATCGACCAGTCCTTCATCATTCGATGGCGGGTCTGGCTGACCCACCACGTGACCGACGACTACCTGAAGGACCGCGCGTACTACCGGGGCCGGTTCATCGACCGCACGATCGACAACCCGGACCAGCGCATCCAGCAGGACGTCACCGACTTCACCCAGCTGTCGGTGGCGCTGGCGATGGGCGCGGTGAGCGCGGTGGTGTCGATCTTCTCCTTCACCAAGATTCTGTGGGACCTGTCCGGGCCGCTGAACATCCTCGGCGTCGAAGTGCCGCGGGCGATGATGTTCCTGGTCCTGACCTACGTGCTGGTGACCACGGTCGTCGCGTTCTGGATCGGCCGCCCCCTGATCCGGCTGAACTTCCTCAACGAGCGCTTCAACGCCAACTTCCGCTACGCCCTGGTGCGGTTGCGCGACAGCGCCGAGAACGTCGCGTTCTACCGGGGCGAGCAGGTGGAGCGGGTCGGATTGTTCGCCCGGTTCCGGCAGGTGATCAGGAACTACTGGGACATCGTGTACCGGACGCTCAAGTTCAGCGGCTGGAACCTCGTGGTCAACCAGACCGCGGAACTGTTCCCGCTGGTGATCCAGGCGCCCCGGTTCTTCGCCGGCGCCATCACCCTCGGCGACGTCACCCAGACGTCGACGGCGTTCCGCAACGTGCACGATTCGCTGTCGTTCTTCCGCGAGTCCTACGACGATTTCGCCGGGTACCGGGCGTCGCTGATTCGTCTCAACGGCCTCATGGAGGCGAGCCAGCAGTCGCGGAAACTGCCCGAGGTGTCGATGGCCGAACTGGACAACGCACTGGAACTGGACAGCATCGACGTTCGCAAGCCCGACGGCGAGGTGCTCATCGATGACCTGTCGCTGCGCCTGGCCCCCGGTGACGCGCTGGTGGTCAAGGGCGCGTCGGGCAGCGGCAAGACGACGCTGTTGCGCACCCTCGCGCAGATGTGGCCGTACGGGGAGGGCGAGGTCCGGCGGCCGGTGGGCAGCGAGACGCTGTTCCTCTCGCAGATCCCCTACATCCCGCTCGGCGATCTGCGCACCGCCGTCTGCTACCCGGTGAAGCCCGAGGACGTCGGTGACGAACTGCTGCGCGAGACGCTGCAGAAGGTCAGCCTCGGCCACCTGCAGGGCCGCCTCGACGAGGAGCAGGACTGGGCGAAGATCCTCTCTCCGGGCGAGCAGCAACGCGTCGCGTTCGCGCGGATCCTGCTGCTGAAGCCGAAACTGGTGTTCCTCGACGAGGCGACCTCCGCCGTGGACGAGGGCCTCGAGTACGCGCTGTATGCGCTTATCCGCGAGGAGGTCCCGGACACGATGCTCGTCAGCGTCGCGCACCGCAGCACCGTGGACCAACACCACACGCAACGGCTGGAACTCGACGGCACGGGGTCGTGGGCGCTCTCGCCGGTGGGGTGAGGCGACGCGGTTACCTCCGGGTAGGGGTGGTGCTGACACGGCGGGACCGCTTGGCGTAGAAATAGACCCATGAACGATCCGAAGGTGCTCGACACAGCAGAACTCGAACCCGCACTCAACCAACTGCGTTACGCCCGCGACCAGGCCATGGACGAGGGCGCCGGCGAGAGCGACGCCGCCGAACTCGATGCGGCGATCGCTGCGTTCGAGGTCGAGATCGCCAAGCGGCACGCGGAGAAGGAAGGCGCGGACGTCTCCACGGTGATGACGTAATGCGACTGTCCGCCCGCAACCAACTGACCGGAACCATCACGGCCGTCGAGATCGGCGCCGTGATGGCCACCGTCAAGGTCCGTCTCGACGGCGGCGACCAGATCGTCACGGCGTCGATCACCAAGGAAGCGGTCGAGGAACTCGGACTCGAGCCCGGCAAGCCGGCGACCGCGTTCGTGAAGTCGACGGAGGTCACCATCGGCGTCGAATAAGGGAGGCTCGAGCCTGACGCGGACGCGGCCACAAACGCGTGGTCATCGAGCGCGGACGGCACGCCTCGCCTCCACCCCGCAAAGTTGATCATGCTCGTATGGCCCCCGACACGCCGGAAAGTAGGGCCATAAGAGCGTGATCACCGCGCGCCATCAGCGGTCGCCACGCGCGATGGCCGCCAGCATCTCGCGATCCATCCGCTCAGCGTGGGTGGCGAAGTCGCCGGCGAGTTTGCGGGTTCGGCACTCGAATCGCACCCGTAGCACCTCGTCGGAGCTATAAACGTTCACCCCCTCGAGCAGCACCCGGTGCAGGAGGCGCAGCGGCGCCTCGTCGAGCACCACCAGATCCACCTCCAGCCCGGTCGCCGCGTGAATGCGCCGGTGCAGATCGAGGATCTCGTCGAGCGACGACGATCGGCCGAGCGCGACGCCGAGATCGATATCGCTGCGGGCCGATGCCGTTGCTCGTGCGTGGGAACCGAACAGGTACGCGGCGAACACGTCTGTGCCGGCAAACGCATCCGGCAGACCCGCACGAAGGAGGGTGACCAGATCGGCTCGCTCCGTCATGGTCGCCGATGTTACGACGACGAGGTGTGGGCCGACTCTCCGCGTGTCACGATGGCGACGTGACTGGCACGCCAGATCCGTCCGACGCGACGTCAGTGCTTGCAGGCTACCCGGTCACTGCGCCGCCGCTGCCTCGTCCGGCCGTCCTCGATCAGTTCTGGGGTGACCTCACGTTCGTCCACTGGCCGGTGCACGCCGACAGCGTCACGCATCTGTACCCGCCCGGGACCCGCCCGGACGTCTTCGCCGACGGGAGGACCTACGTCGCGTTGGTGCCATTCGTGATGAGCCGTTCCAAGTTGGGGGCCGTGCTTCCGATCCCTACTTCGGCACCTTCCCGGAGACCAACATCCGGTTGTACTCGACCGACAACGCAGGCCGTCACGGCTTGCTGTTCCGATCACTGGAAACGGCTCGGCTCGCGGTTGTACCGCTGACCCGGGCCGGCCTCGGCATCCCATACGCGTGGGCGAAGCTGCGGGTGGCCCGGATCGATGACCAGGTCACCTATCGCTGTGTCCGGCGCTGGCCCCGGCGCGGCCTCCGCAGCCGGCTGACGATCCGCGTCGGCGACGGAGTCGAACCCACGCCGCTGGAGATCTGGCTCACCGCCCGCTGGGGTGTGCACAC
>DATDBL010000263.1:0-5730 GCA_036524855.1 Aldersonia sp.
CGAGGACGCGCACCTGTACACCGACACCCCGATGTACGTGAAGGGTCTGTCGCTCGTCGCCGGACCTGCTCGTGGCGCAACGGATCCGGATTTCGACTACACGACGTTCCCGGAGGTCGTGCGCAGCGCGCAGGACGCCTACGCCCAGGCCGGGTCACGGATCCACGGACGCAGATCTCGCTCGCCGAGGTGCACGACTGCTTTTCGCCGACTGAGCTGGTGCTCATGGAGGATCTGGGGTTCTCCGATCGGGGAAACGGCTGGAAGGACGTGCTGGCCGGGGAGTTCGACCTCGCCGGACGGCTTCCGGTGAACCCGGACGGCGGCCTGAAGTCCTTCGGTCACCCGGTCGGAGCGAGCGGGCTGCGCATGCTCTACGAGGCGTGGCTGCAGTTCCGCGGCGAGGCGGGGGACCGTCAGCTCGACGGCCCGCGCACCGCGCTGACCCACAACCTCGGTGGACGCCCAGGCAGCTGCGTGTCGTTCGTGTCCGTCGTGGGTAGTGAGCTGGACTGACGCCGGTTCCTCCGGCGTCGGTCTTGACACGCTCCCTGTCTTTAATCTATCTTAAATTCAAGCAGTGAGTGGGTGAAGACCCGCCGCCGCACACGCGGTACCCGGACATCGAAGGGGAGTGAGCACATGACCGGACTGGTCGTGGATTCGGACGAGCATCGCCTCATCCGAGAGAGCACCGCAAAGATCGCCGAGAGGTTCGGCAGCAAGTACTACCTCGAGCGTGCCCGCGCGGGTGGGAACATCGACGAGCTCTGGCACGAGCTCGGCGACGCCGGCCTGCTCGGTGTCCACCTGCCCGAGGAGTACGGGGGCGGCGGCGCGGGCCTGTCCGAGACGATCGTCGTGGTCGAGGAGCTCGCGGCCCACGGCATGCCGATGCTCATCTCGGTCATTTCGCCGGTCATCTGCGGGTCGATCCTCGCGGCGCACGCATCGGACGAGATGAAGAAGGAATGGCTGCCGGGTCTCGCCTCGGGGCGTCGGCGAATGGCGTTCGCGATCACCGAGCCCGACGCCGGCTCCAACAGTCACAACCTCTCGACCACCGCGCGCCGCGACGGCGACGGCTGGACCATCTCCGGCGCCAAGTACTTCATCTCCGCGATCGACCAGGCCGAGGCGTTCCTGCTCGTCACTCGTCACGACGACGCGGCGCCGGGTAAGCATGCACCGCTATCGATGTTCGTCGTGCCGGTCGATGCCCCCGGCGTCGTGCTTCAGGCGCTCGACACTGCACTGGTCTCTCCGGACAAGCAGTTCACCGTCTTTCTCGACGACGTCCACGTCGGCCCCGAGGCTCTGATCGGCGAGGCCGGCAAGGGTCTGCGCCAGGTGTTCGCCGGCCTGAACCCGGAACGTATCGCCGCCTCGGCGATCAGCAACGGCATCGGCCGCTACGCACTGTCGAAGGCGGCGCAGTACGCCAACGAGCGCCAGGTGTGGTCCGCACCGATCGGAGCGCACCAGGGCATCTCGCACCCGCTCGCGAAGGCATACATCTCGGTCGAACTCGCACGAATGGCCATGGTCCACAGCGCCAGGTTGTTCGATGCCGGCGAGGATGCCGCGGAGACCGCGAACATCGCGAAATACGCCGCGGCCGAAGCGTCCCTCGAGGCTCTCGATCAGTCCATCCAGACCCACGGCGGCAACGGCCTGTCCAAGGAGTACGGACTGGCCGAGATGTGGTTCAACGCTCGCCTGCTCCGCACCGCCCCGGTCAGCCGCGAGATGGTCCTCAACTTCGTCGCCCAGACCAGCCTCGGGCTGCCCCGCTCGTACTAGGAGAAACCCCATGACCGACAACGCACTTTCTTTCGACGCCCTCGTGGTGGGTGCCGGTGCCGGTGGCCTGTTCACCGCCGCCCGTCTGCAGCTCGCGGGATACCGCACGCTCGTCGTCGAGCGCCTCGACAAGGTCGGCGGCCGCGCCTCGACCGACGAGATCGACGGCTTCAAGGTCAACAACGGCGCGATCGTCATCGAGACCGGCGGCATCACCGAGGAGACCTTCGCCGAGCTCGGGGCCAAGTTCGACATCCGCTCCCCGCAGCCGCCGATCCTGTACCGCCTCGGCGGCAAGGACGTCGACGTCTCGAGCGGTGGCTGGGGCTTCCTGCTCGGCAAGCTCACCCGCCAGGCCGCGAAGATCGTCAAGGGCATCGGCTCGGCCCGCAGCGACTCCGGTCTGCCCGAGGACGAGATATCCACCGCCGAGTGGGTGGCCAAGTACACCAAGAACGAGTCCGTCCACGGCATCTTCCGCAACATGTGCGGTTCGGTGTTTGCGGTCGGCTCCGAGGACCTGCCCGCGCGCGTGTTCCTCACCTACTTCACCCGCAAGAGCGCGTTCAAGACCTTCGGCTTCTGCCCCGACGGCACCATCGGTATCTGGAAGTCCCTCGCGGAGGCCTTCTTGCGCGACGGCGGACAACTGTGGCTGAACAGCGAAGTCACGGACCTGAAGATCGCCGACGGCCGAGTCGCCGGTGCCAGGGTCCTGCGCGACGGCGAGACCGTCGAGGTCGAGTGCCGCTTCGCGGCCAGCGACATCGGCCCCGCCGCGACGGTCGGTCTCGTCGGCGAGGGCAACCTGCCGGCCGACTACCTCGACCTCGTCCGCCGCGGTGACCGCCCCACCTCGATGATCACGGTCAACTTCGCGAGCCGCGAGAAGCTCATCAAGGCTCCGGGCATGCTGAGCTTCGCCACGACCAAACGCCTGTGCTACGTCGCGAACTTCAGCGAGATGTGCCCCGAGATGTCCCCCGAGGGCTGGTACCTGTACGTCGGCACCGCGGTGCCGCAGCCGTCGACCGGTGACTTCGACGAGCAGGCCGAGACGCAGCTCCTGCTCGACGAACTGCGTTCGGAAATCGAGGGATTCGATCAGTCGCGCATCCTGTCGATCAACGTCACCCGCGACGGTTGGCCGCCCCAGCGTGCCGTGGCCGGGTTCGACCTGCCGAACACCACGCCGATCGAGAACCTCTGGAACGTCGGCGACGGCGTCAAGGAATACGCCAACGGCGGGACGACCGCGTGCGCCGAGACCGCGCAGATCGTCGTCGAGCGCATCAAGGAGCGCTTCCCCGCCGGTGCGACCGCACCGAGCGCACGGTAATTCCGGAACGAGAGGAGTCCGATCATGAAGATCACTGTGGACCGCGTGAAGTGCACGGGGCTGGGCATCTGTGAGTCCCTCGCTCCCAACGTGTTCGAGGTCGACGACAACGGCGATCTCGTCCTGCTCACCGACGACGTGTCGGACGAGGACCTCGAAGGTGTGCGTGAAGCCATCGCCGGTTGCCCGACCGAGGCTCTCCGCCTCGTGGAGGGCTAGGCCATGACCGATCAGCGCCACCTCGTCGTGGTCGGAGCCTCGCTCGCCGGCCTGCGCGCGGTCGAGTCCGCCCGCACCGACGGCTTCGACGGGCCGATCACCCTCATCGGTGCCGAACCGCACTTGCCCTACGATCGCCCGCCGCTGTCCAAGGCGTATCTCGACGAGCTGCCCAGCGGGCAGGGGCCCGAGTCGACACAGTTCCGCTCGGAGGAAACCGTCCGCGACGAGCTGAAGGCAGAGCTGCTCCTCGGTATACCGGCGGTGGCGCTGGACACGACGAAGCGGATCGTCACGCTCGCCGACGGCCGCGAGGTCGACTACGACGCTCTCGTGATCGCGACCGGAGCCGACGCGCGGCGTCTGCCCGGGACGGCGGGACTCGACGGTGTGCACACGTTGCGCACGGTCGACGACGCGATCGCGGTGCGGGCCGCGCTCGACGCGGGTGCACGGCCCGTGGTGATCGGCGCCGGCTTCATCGGCTCGGAGGTCGCGTCCGGCGCCCGCAAGCGCGGGCTGTCGCCCGTCGTGATCGAGGCGCTCGCGACACCGCTCGTGCGTGCGGTGGGGCAGGAGATGGGCGCGACCCTCGCGTCGCTGCACACCCGCAACGGCACGGATCTGCGGTGCGGTGTCTCGGTCGCGTCGATCGAGGGCGACGGTCACGTTGAACGGGTCGTCCTGGACGACGGCACGGTGATCCCGGCGGATCTGGTGGTGATCGGGGCGGGAGCCGTCCCCGGCGTCGGCTGGCTCGAAGGCTCTGGTCTGACGCTCGACGACGGCGTGGTGTGCGACGAGAACCTGTGGACCGGCGTGGACGGGGTGTATGCGGCCGGAGACGTGGCACGCTGGCACAACGGAACCTTCGACCGGCCCATGCGACTCGAACACTGGACCAGTGCCGCCGAGCAGGGCGCGACCGCCGCCCGCAACGCACTGAATCCGGATGCGCCCAAGTCGTATTCGACCGTTCCCTACTTCTGGTCCGACTGGTACGACGTCCGGATCCAGTTCGTCGGGTCACCGGCGGCGGACCAGATCGTCGTCATCGAAGATCTCGACGCGGATGGCCGGATCGTCGCGCTCTATCGCGAGGACGATCGGCTCGCCGGCGTGCTCACCGTCAACGGGCAGACGGAGATCATGAAGTACCGCGGACAGATCATGAAGGGCGCGGCCTTCACCGACGCGATCGAGTTCGCGGAGAAGCGGAAAGAAGCGCGCGCTGCCAAGCTCGCGGCAGCAGTGTCATCCTGAGCAAAATCGGGAGTGAGAGTCGGCGGTACCTCCAGTGGGTGGGTGGCACCGCCGACTCTTGCATTTACAAAGTCTTTGAAGGCCCTGTGTCCGTTCTCGACCTGGTCACCCGCGCCGACATCCTCATCGAGGGCTACCGCCCGGGCGTCGTCGAACGCCTCGGCCTCGGACCCGGCGAGTGCTTCGCACGCAATCCGCGACTCGTCTACGGACGCATGACGGGCTGGGGCCAGGACGGGAACCGACGCGTGCGTCGCCCCCGTCCTGTCACTGCGCGAGGCGGCCGCGCACCCGCACGTCGCGGCGCGCGGCACCGTCGTCGAGCACGACGGTGTCCTGCTGGCGGCACCGGCTCCGCGGTTCTTCCGCACCGCAACGGGATTCAGCACACCTCCGCCGGTGCCTGGTCGGGACACCGTCGAGGTGTTGCGCTCCTGGGGAGTGACCGGCGTCGACGACCTGCTCGATGCCGGGGTCGCGCGCGTGCCGGAGGGGTGCGCGAGGTACTGACGACTGGTGAATCACGGTGGCGAACCGACGAGAATCGCCCTCGGATTGCTGGAGTCGATGCAACGCCCCCCGCTTCACGTGCGGCGGTAGACGTCCGCGCGATGGTCGATGCGCAGGACGTGGACTTTGTCCGTCTCGTCGTCGATGCGATACAGCAGGCGATAGGGGCCGCGGCGTGCACCGAACGCGCCGGCGAGGTCCCGCTGGAGCGGCTCTCCGACGCGGCGGGGTGCGCGAGCCAGCTCGCCGAAGGCGAACGCCACGATCGCCGTGACGATCCGCGGAGGGATGCGCCGCAGGTCCCGGCGGGCCGTGGCGGTGAACCGGACGTCGTAGACGTTCCCTCGGGTCACCGGGCGCGTTTGGGCACGCCGAACTCGGTCCGGATGTCGTCCTCGCCGAACGTGCGGCCCTCGGCGACGTCCGCGTCGGCCTCGGCGATCGACTCGCGGATACCCGGCTGGGACAGCCAGTACAACGTCTCCTGGATCGATTCCCATTCGTCGGCGCCGATCAGCACCGCCGCGGGTGCACCGTTCTTGGTGATGGTGATCTGCTCACGAGTGAGCGCGACCGCGTCGACGAACTCGTTGAGC
>DATDBL010000264.1:0-6787 GCA_036524855.1 Aldersonia sp.
GGCGGCGTATGAGAATCAGGATGCGCCGTTCGAGCGGTTGGTGGAGTTGTTGAATCCGGTGCGGTCCACGGCGTATCACCCGTTGTTCCAGGTGTCGTTGGCGTTGCAGAACAACGAGTTGCCGCGGTTGGAGTTTCCGGGATTGAGTGTGACGCCGGTGCCGGCGGCGACGGGGACCTCGCGGTTCGATCTGTTCTTCACGTTGACCGAGCGGCCGGCGACGCCGGTGGGGCCGGGTCCGATCACCGCGTTGGTGGAGTACTCGAGCGACCTGTTCGACGAGGCGACAGTGCGCGGGGTCGCGCAACGGTTCGTGCGGGTTCTGCGTGCGGTATGCGCGGATCCGGGGATCGTGGTGGGCGACATCGAGATCACCGACGCTGCCGAACGGGAGGCCGTGCTGCGGCCCGTCCCGGTACCGGCACAGCCGTGGCCGGACTCGACGGTTCCCACGGTGTTCCACCGGCAGGCGCGGGCGACACCGGACGCGGTCGCCATCGTGTTCGAGGGTCGGCGGTGGAGCTACCGGGACGTGGCGATTAATTCCTCAGGTTTGGCACGACGACTGATCGCGCTCGGTGTCGGCGCCGAATCGGTGGTCGCCATCGCGCTGGGCCGGACGCCGCGGCTGATCGTCGCACTGTTGGCGGTACTCGACGCCGGAGGAGCGTACCTGCCCATCGACCCGAACTATCCGGCGGAGCGGAAGGCGTTCCTCCTCACGGATGCCGCTCCCCGGGCGGTGATCACCGATGCTGCGACCGCGGACACCCTGCCGGCGACGGATCTGCCGGTGCTCAACCTCGACGACATCGACCTCGACGCGGCCGCCGATTCCGAAGCCGCGTCGGCGCTGCTCGATTCCGAACGCGCGACATCATTGCGGGCGGACGATCTGGCCTACGTGATCTACACGTCCGGGTCGACCGGAGTGCCCAAGGGAGTGGCGGTGTCGCATCGAAACCTGCTGTCGCTGTTCGCGGGAACTGCTCCGTGGTGCCGGTTCGCCGCCGACGACGTGTGGACGTGGTGTCATTCGGCGGCCTTCGACTTCTCGGTGTGGGAGATCTGGGGGCCGCTGCTGCACGGTGCCCGCGTCGTCGTGGTGGACTGGGACACCGTCCGGTCGCCGATGCGGCTGTGGGATCTGCTCGCGCACGAGGGCGTCACGGTGTTCAACCACACCACGGCAGCGTTCAACACGCTGCTCGAAGCCGCACCCGAACGGGCAGCCGCAGCACTGCATTCGTCGCTGCGCCTGATGATCGTCGGCGGCGAGGCCATGGATCCCAGCCGGATGCGCGACTGGTTCCGAAACCGAGACGACGCGCTCACCTTCCGCAACGCCTATGGGCCGACCGAAACCACCGTGCTCGCCTCGACCTACCCGGTCACGTCCTTCGACGGGTACGACCGCACCGGTGTCCCCATCGGAACCACGTTCGGCACGCTGCAGAGCTACGTGTTGGATGGGCGGTTGCGGCCAGTGCCGGTGGGTGTGGTGGGGGAGTTGTATTTGGCGGGGTCGCAGGTGGCGCGGGGGTATTTGGGGCGGGTGGGGTTGTCGGCGTCGCGGTTTGTGGCGGATCGGTTCGGGGGCGAGCGAAGCGACGGGGGATCGACACCGGGCGAGCGAAGCGACGGGGGATCGACACCGTCCGGTGGGCGGATGTATCGGACGGGGGATCTGGTGCGGTGGCGTCCGGGTGGGGTGTTGGAGTTCGTGGGGCGCGGGGATGCGCAGGTGAAGGTGCGGGGGTTCCGGATCGAGCCGGGTGAGGTGGAGTCGGTGTTGGTGGAGCATCCGGCGGTGGCGCAGGCGGTGGTGGAAGTGCATGAGGCGGCGGGTGCCGGTGGGGACGGGGAGTCGCCGGAGCGGCGGTTGGTGGGGTATGTGGTGCTGGATCGGGAGGTGTCGTTGGTGCGGGATCGGGTGCGGGAGGCGGAGTTGGTGGGGCAGTGGCTGCGGGTGTATGAGGACTTGTATTCCGGTGAGCGGTCCTATGTTCCGGATGCGGGGGCGGGGGTGGAGTTCGGGGCGGATTTCGCGGGGTGGAACTCGAGTTACACCGGGTTGCCGATCGAGGTGGGGCAGATGCGGGAGTGGCAGGCGGCGACGGTGGCGCGGATTCGGGGTTTGCGGCCGGTGCGGGTGTTGGAGATCGGGGTGGGGACGGGGTTGTTGTTGTCGCAGTTGGCGCCCGAGTGTGGGGAGTATTGGGGGACGGATTTTTCCGCGGCGACGGTGGCGGCGTTGCGGGCGGGGGTGGCGGGGCAGCCGTGGGCGGATCGAGTGCGGTTGCGGGTGCAGGCCGCCGATGTGGTGGAGGGGTTGCCGGAGGCGTATTTCGACACGGTGGTGCTGAATTCGGTGGTGCAGTATTTCCCGAATGCGGGGTATCTGCTGGATGTGCTCGAGGCGGCGGTGCGGTTGCTGGCGCCCGGCGGTGCGGTGTTCGTGGGGGATGTGCGGAATTTGGCGTTGTTGACCGAGTTCGCGACCGGGGTGCAGTTGGCCGACGCGGATGCGGAGTCGACGGTGGGGGTGCTGCGCGAGGGGGTGCGTCGGGAGGTGCTCGGTGAGCAGGAGTTGTTGGTGGCGCCGGAGTTCTTCGTGGCGTTGCCGCGGCGGGTGCCGGCGGTCGCGGGGGTGGATGTGCGGCTGAAGGTGATGGGATCGGTCAACGAGTTGAGTCGATACCGGTATGAGGTGGTGTTGTGGACCGCGCCGGTGGCGGCGCGGTCGGTGGGGCAGGTGCCGGTGCTGGCGTGGGATCCGGTCGCCGGGCTGGCGCCGGTGACGGCGCGGTTGCGCGAGCAGCGGCCGGCGGCGTTGCGGGTCACCGGGATCGCCCATACCGGGCTGGTCGGTGAGGTGGCGGCGGCGCGGGCGGTGGCCGCGGCCGGGGAGCACGCGCGCGTGCGCGAGCTGGCCGCCACGATCGGTGCCGGCACCACCTCGCGCGCGGCGGTGTCACCGGCGCAGTGCGCGCGGCTGGGTGCGGAGTGGGGCTACACGGTGGCGGTGACCTGGTCGCCGACGCCGGGGTCGATGGAGGCGGTGTTCGTCGACACGGACGAACCGTTGACCCAGGTGTATCGGCCCGCGGGCCCGCTGGGGCGCCTCGGCGACTACGTCAACGACCCCGGCGCCGGGGACCGGATCGAGGACATCGGCGCCTATCTCACCCAACAACTGCCCCAGTTCATGGTTCCCGCCGTGCTCGTGCGCCTGGACCGGCTCCCGGTCACCGTCAACGGCAAACTCGACCGCAAGGCCCTGCCCGCACCCGACTACATCGCCGCGGCCGGATTCCGCGCCCCCACCACCCCCCTCGAACGAATCCTGGCCACCATCTTCGCCGACGTCCTCGGCATCGCCCGCGTCGGCACCGACGACGACTTCTTCCAACTCGGCGGCCACTCCCTCACCGCCACGAAGTTGTTGAGCCGCATCCGGACCGAACTCGGCGTCGAGCTGCCGGTGCGGGTGATGTTCGAATCGCCGACGGTCGCGGGACTGGCGCGCGAAATCGAGGAGGGTGACGCCGTATCGACCCCCACCGAGCCGGCGCTGCAGGCGACCGCCGACATCACCGCACTCGCGGCCGAAGCGTTCGCGGGCGTGCTCCCGATCCGCGAGTGGGGGAGCCGACTGCCGCTGTGGTGCCTGCATCCCGGCGGCGGTCTCAGCTGGTGCTATCGGGGTCTGGCGGAATACCTGCCGGATCGACCGATCTACGGCATCCAGGCGCGCGGGTTCGACGGCGTGACACCGCTGGCCGACTCGATCGACGCGATGGTCGACGACTACGTGACGGAGATCCTCGACATCCAGCCGACGGGACCGTTCTCCGTGCTCGGCTGGTCGTTCGGCGGTGTCGTCGCGCACGCGGTGGCGGCGGAACTGGAGCGACGCGGACATCAGGTCGACTTCCTCGGCTTGCTCGACAGTGCACCCATCGGCGACGAGGCGCGTCGCGCGATGGACAACGTTCCTTCGAATGCACTGGTTCGCAAGGAGATTCGTGCATGGATTCGGCGCCGGTACGGCGACGTGGCCGACTCCGCCGAATACGAGACGTTCCTCGACACCGCGTTCCGCATCTTCAAGAACGACGTCGACATCATGACCCGGCACACGATGCCGGTCTTTCACGGTGACGCGTTGTTGCTGCGCGCGACGATCAGTCCGGTGCACAAGCCTTCCGCCGAGGCGCTGCCGGAAACCTGGGCGGAATTCGTCCGCGGACGGATCGTGGCACGTGACATCAACAGCACGCACATGGATCTCGACTTGCCCGAGCCGGCCGCCGAGGTGGGGAAGGTCTTGCACGAGTACCTCGACGCCCCGCAGTAGCAAGGCCTCCGGCCTCGTGTCGGTGGGCTAGCTCAGGCGGCGGTCGACCGCGTCGACGACGGACTCCGCGCCGTCCTCGGCGCGCAACCGCACCGCGATCGATTCCGCGCTTCGCCGGTACCGTGGATCGGTGAGCGCGGCCTCGATCGCGGATGCGAGTCGATCGGCGGTGACATCCCTGCGGTGGATCACCGTAGGAGCGACGCCGAGCAGTCGCAGGCGCTCGGCCCAGAACGGTTGGTCACCGATTCCGGGAAGCGGCACGGCGGGAATCCCAGCGCGTAGGCCGGCCGCCGTCGTACCGGCGCCGCCGTGGTGTACGACGACGCTCGTCCGTGGGAACAACCAGGAATGCGGCATCTCGCCGATGGTTACCGTGTCCGCGCCATACCCGCGCAACCGCGCCCAGCCGGATTGGACGACGCCGCGCAGGCCGAGCTTGCGTAGTGCGGACCCGACGATGTGGCTGTATCGCTCGCCGTCGTTGGTGGCGGTGCTACCCAGGCCGACGCACACCGGTGGCGGTCCCGCGGCAAGAAAGTCCACCAGTTCCCGCGGGGGTGTCCAGCCCGGTGCAGGCGGCGGCGGCCACCAGTAGCCGGTCACCTCCAGCCCGGCACGCCAATCCGACGGGCGCGCGACCACCGTCGGGCTGAACCCGTGCAGAACATGCCAGTTCTCGAGCCGATTCCGCATCTGGCCGTGCAGGGTCACCGGCGCCAGGCCGAACGATGCTCGCACCGAGTTGATCAGCGGGAGGTAGGGTTGTTCGCCTATCGCGATGAGCTTGCCCATCGCTCGGTTCGCCGCCCGCCCGAACGACCTGGTCCCGGCCATGGGCGGGGGAAAGTCGCCGGTCGGTGCGAGCGGTTGCAGAAACACCCCGATGCCGGGGATGCCGAGACCTTCGGCGACATGGAAGCCGAACAACGACACCGACGCCGGGATGAGCATCAGGTCGGCATCGAATGCGGCATCGGCCACGGCGAACGCCACCGTGCGCATGTCGCAGACCGCGTCTTGGACCACCGTCGCCGACGGCATCACCCGGCCGCCGTCGAGCAGACGCTGCGCTACCGGCGACCGCCTCGTCTCCGCCTCGATATCGCGCGGAAGGGTGCGGTACTCGAGTCCCACATCGGTGACCAGATCCGCGTACGCGCGCGTCGCGGCGACGACCACCCGGTATCCGGCAGCCCGGAGTCGCACGCCCAAGCCGAGATACGGGGCGACGTCACCGAGCGGCCCGAACGCGGGAATCATGACGGTGGGCATGACCCAGTGTCCCGAAGTCATCATGCGGTCGTCCAGGATGCGGTCAGGCCGGGACGGGTAGTGCTGCGCTGGCGAGTTCGTGGACGAAATCCTCGGCGGTGGGCCAGTGGCCGTAGCCGGCGGCGGGGTTGAGGTGCCCGACGGGGCCGACGTCGACGAGGCGGCTGCCCCAGTGTTCGGCCAGGGTGGCGGCCCGGTCGAACCGGCAGAGTGGGTCGTTGGTGCTGGCGGCGACGATGCTGGGGAAACGCAGCCGGTTGCGTGGCGTGGGGTACCAGCCGTTGTCGCGCAGCTGCTCGGGGGTGGGATAGCCCGGCGGCAGCGGCACGGTGAGGTCGGGTGGGGTGGCCAGCAACGCCCCCGCGATGGGGTGGTGGTGGCGTTGGGCCCACGCGACGGTGATCATCACGCCGGCGCTGTGGGCCACCAGGATCACGGGTCCGGCGGTGTCGGTGACGACGGCGTCGAGGGCGGCGACGCGGGCGGGCAGGCTGTGCTTGTCGTGGTGCAGCGGCTCGACCGTGCGGGTGTTGGGTAGCCGTTCGGCGAGCAGGGTCTGCCAGTGCTCGGCGACGTGGTCGCGCAGGCCGGGCACGATCACCACGGTCGCGGTGTGCAGGGTGCTCATTTGTCGGCTCCGGTGGTGGCGGCGGTGAGGGCGGCGAGTTTGCGTAGTCCGGCGGGGTAGGCGCGTTTGCCGGCCAGCAGGACCGCGATGGCGGGGATGTAGACGAGGGGGGCCAGTGCCAGGGCGTGGGCGAGGCCGATCTTGTCGGCGAGGACGCCGACGATGAACGGGCCGGCGGCCAGCCCGAGCAGGCTGTTGGCCAGGGTGAGCGAGCCGAACGCGGAGGCCCGCACCGAGGAGTGGGTGAGGTTGGCGACGGTGGCGGCGATCGGGCCGGCCGAGCCGGCGGCGAAGAACGCGCCCACGCCGATCAGGATCAGCTGGGTGGTGCCGATGTCGAGGCGGAACCCGATGCCGAGCAGGGTGAGCGACACGAGGCAGAACAGGATCGCGGTGCTCCATTTGCGGGTGGGGTTGGTGCGGCTGACCCGGTCGGTGATGATGCCGCACACGATCATGCCGGCGCCGATGAGCAGCACGAAGATCGCGGCCATCGCGGCGGCCTTGTCCGGTGCGAGCCCGTA
>DATDBL010000265.1:0-3328 GCA_036524855.1 Aldersonia sp.
GCCGAGATGAGCCGGCTGCTCGCCCGCCATCCGGGCGCGGTGCCCGCCGCCGCCGAACTCGGCCGCGAATGCGCCTTCGACCTGCGGCTCATCGCCCCGAACCTACCGCCGTTCGACGTGCCCGCCGGGCACACCGAGGACAGCTGGCTGCGCGAGCTCGCGCTCGCCGGCGCGGCGCGGCGTTACGGCACGACGAGCGCGCACCCCGAGGCCTACCGGCAGATCGAGCGGGAATTGGGGATCATCGCCGAACTGGGTTTCCCCGGCTACTTCCTCGTCGTGCACGACATCGTCACGTTCTGCAAGACCCACGACATCCTTTGCCAGGGCCGGGGATCGGCGGCCAACTCCGCGGTCTGCTACGCGATCGGCATCACCAACGTCGACCCGGTCCGCAACGAGTTGCTGTTCGAACGGTTCCTCTCGCCCGAACGCGACGGCCCGCCCGATATCGACGTCGACATCGAGTCGGACCGGCGCGAGGAGGCCATCCAGCACGTCTACCAGCGCTACGGCCGCGAGTACGCCGCGCAGGTGGCGAACGTGATCACCTACCGGGGCAAGTCGGCGGTGCGCGACGTCGCCCGGGCGCTCGGCTTCTCCCCGGGCCAGCAGGATGCCTGGAGCAAGCAGGTGAGCCGGTGGAGCAAGGTCGGCAACGAGATCGGCACCGACATCCCCGAGGAGGTGCTCGCGCTCGCCGAGCAGATCGAGGGCTTCCCCCGGCACCTCGGTATCCACTCCGGCGGAATGGTCATCTGTGATCGGCCGATCGCCGACGTCTGCCCGGTGGAGTGGGCACGTATGGCGAATCGCAGTGTGTTGCAATGGGACAAGGACGACTGCGCGTCGGTGGGGCTGGTCAAGTTCGATCTGCTCGGCCTCGGCATGCTCTCGGCGCTGCACTACATGATCGACCTGGTCGCCGAGCATAGCGGCGTGCAGGTGGATCTCGCGCAACTCGACCTGACCGAACATGCGGTCTACGAGATGTTGCAGCGCGCCGACTCGGTCGGGGTGTTCCAGGTGGAGTCGCGGGCGCAGATGGCGACGCTGCCGCGACTGAAGCCGCGCACCTTCTACGACCTCGTCGTGGAGGTTGCGCTGATCCGGCCGGGACCCATCCAGGGTGGATCCGTGCACCCCTACATCCGGCGGCGAAACAAGCTCGAACCGGTGACCTACGACCATCCCTCCCTGGAGAATTCGCTGAAACGCACCCTCGGGGTGCCGCTGTTCCAGGAGCAATTGATGCAGATGGCGATCGACGTCGCCGGGTTCACCGCCGCGGAGGCCGACCAGTTGCGTCGCGCCATGGGTTCCAAGCGGTCGCCGGAGCGGATGGAGCGGCTCAAGGGTCGGCTCTACGAGGGGATGCGCCGATTGCACGGCATCGGCGACGAGGTGGCCGACCGGATCTACGAGAAGCTCTACGCGTTCGCGAATTTCGGTTTCCCCGAAAGCCATTCGCAGAGTTTCGCGGCGCTGGTGTTCTACTCGTCGTGGTTCAAGCTGCACCACCCGGCGGGGTTCTGCGCCGGTCTGCTGCGGGCGCAGCCGATGGGGTTCTACTCGCCGCAGTCCCTCGTCGCCGACGCCCGCCGGCACGGGGTGGTGGTGCACGGCCCCGACATCAACGCAAGCCTCGCCGAGGCGACCCTGGAGCACCGTGGCGAGCAGGTGCGCCTCGGTCTCGCCGCGGTGCGCCACATCGGCACCGACCTCGCCGAGGCGATCGTGGCGGCGCGGACGGCGGACGGTCCGTTCGACTCCTTCGTGGACCTGACCGGACGCGTCGAACTCAGTGTGGCGCGGGCAGAATCGCTGGCCACCGCGGGGGCGCTCGGATCGCTGGGCATCACCCGGCGGGAGGCGCTGTGGGCGGCGGGAACGGCGGCGGGGGAGCGCCCGGACCGGCTGCCCGGACTCGGCGCCACCCGCGTGCCGGCGCTGCCGGGCATGAGCGACGTCGAACTCGCCGCCGCCGACGTCTGGGCCACCGGTGTCTCGCCGGGCAGTTACCCCACCGAGTTCCTGCGCCCGCAACTCGACGCGCTCGGCGTGGTCCCGGCGGCCGGACTGCTCGCGTTGCCCGACGGCGACCGGGTGCTGGTCGGCGGCGCGGTGACCCACCGGCAGCGCCCCGCGACCGCCGCCGGGGTCACCTTCATCAATCTCGAGGACGAGACCGGCATGGTGAACGTGGTGTGTTCGGTGGGCCTGTGGTCGCGCTACTGCAAACTCGCCCAGACGGCACCCGCGCTGCTCATCCGCGGCCGGGTACAGAACGCCGAGGGCGCGGTCACCGTCGTCGCCGACCGCCTGCAGCGGATGGACCTGCGGGTGTCGTCGAAGTCGCGGGACTTTCGCTGACGGTCACACCCCGTCCGGAAACCCAAGCTGCCGCCACGCCTCGTACGCCGCGATCGCGACGGCGTTGGAGAGGTTGAGCGAACGGCGGCCGGGCAGCATCGGGATGCGCAGCCGGTCGGTGACCCGCGGATCGTCGAGCACCTCGTCGGGCAGCCCCGTCGGTTCCGGCCCGAACAGCAGCACGTCGCCGCGCTGGTAGGCGACGTCGGTGTAGCGGGTCGATGCGTGGGCCGTGAACGCGAACACCCGGTCGGGACCCAGCGCCGCCCACGCCGCGGGCAGATCGTCGTGCACCGTGACGGAGGCGAGGTCGTGGTAGTCGAGGCCGGCGCGGCGCAGTTTCGGTTCGGACAGGTCGAACCCGAGGGGACGGATCAAGTGCAGCGCGCACCCCGTCGCCGCGGCGAGGCGGATCGCGTTGCCGGTGTTCGGCGGGATCCGCGGTTGATAGAACATCAGGTGCAGCACCCGCACAGCTTGGCACCTGTTATTCGGTCAAACCCCTGGCACACCGGCGACAACGGTCGGATACTCGAAGCATGTCCATCCTCCACCTCGACTCCGATCTAGACGCTCCCGATCTAGACGCTACTGACGTCGTCGCGCGGGACTTCTCCGATGCGGACATGTCCGGTCAGGCGTGGGCCGGACGGCACTTCCATCGGTGCAACTTCCGCGAGGCCGACCTGTCGGGTCTGCTGACCAAGCAGGCGATCTTCTCCGAATGCAACTTCAAAGGCGCCGACTTCAGCGGCTCGCGGCATCTCTCGTCGAGCTTCCGGCACTGCACCTTCGTCGGGACTGTGCTGTGGCACAGCGTGTTCCGCAACTGTGCCATGGACGGCTCGGTGTTCCGGGGCTGCCGCATGCGACCCACTCGCTTCGACAACGTCGACTTCTCGCTCGCCTCTCTCGGCGCCGCCGACCTGCGCGACTGCGACCTCACCGACTGCCG
>DATDBL010000266.1:0-3691 GCA_036524855.1 Aldersonia sp.
GGGCAGCCTGGAAGTGATCATGCCGCTGCTGAACCGGTTCCCCTCGGGAATCGGCGCGATGGCGCTGCGGGTGGGTGCCGCGGCCGACTTCTCGGCCTCGAACGTCCCCGGTATCCCGCACCCGGTCTACCTGGCCGGCGCGCAGGTGGAACGCAGTTACCCGTTCGGCCCGCTGCCCGGGGTCGCGCTGATGGCCGCGATGGTCTCGCACGCTGGGACGTGCTGCCTGGGCCTCAACATGGACGGCACAGCGGTCGCCGATCCCGAGTTGTTGGTGCACTGCATCCAGGAGGGGTTGGACGAGGTGCTGGCGCTGGGGGTGTAGGTGTTCGGGAGCAGGATCGGGGTGTAGACGAACCGCCCCACACCCATCGCCACGAGGAGGCGGCGCGGACGGCGTGGCGCCGGTCGGACCGGACGCGGTCCGGCACGAGCAGGTCGAGTGCGATCGGTGCGCTCACGTCGCGAGGTCGGTGAGGATCGCGGCGGTGGACTCCTCGGTTCCGTGCGCGAAACCCGTTCCGGCCCACAGGTGGAGGTGCTCGACGTTGCCGGCCCGCGCGGCTGCCTTGCGGATCGGGCTGGTGAGGTGGTGCAACGCCGGGTAGCCGAGCGGCGCGCGCGCCGAGTACTCGTCGGTGAACGCGTTACGCAGGGCACGCGCCGGTCGACCGGTGAACGCCCGGGTGACCACCGTGGTCCGCGCCGGACTCGCCAGGGCCGCCTTGTGCGGCGCCGAAGCGCCGCTCTCGGTGCTCCGGAGCAGGGCGGTACCCACGACGACCGCACCCGCACCGGCGGCGCGTGCCGACTCCACGTCGCATCGCCTCGCCACGCCGCCGGCCGCGAGGACGGGCGCGGTGGTAGCCGCACGGACCGCTCGCACGAGGTCGGGAAGCGACACGTCCGCCGGGGGATCGTGCGGCGTCCACGTGCCGGAGTGCCCGCCGGCGGCGGTCGTCTGGACGACGAGCAGGTCGACGCCGCGGTCGGCGGCGGCGCGCGCCTCGGCGGGCGTTGTCACGGTCTGGACTACGACGGTCCCTGCGCGTCGTAGTGCCGCGATGACCGAGGCGTCCGGCAGTCCGAACGTGAACCCAACGACGGGAACCGGATCGGCGAGCAGTAGGTCGATCTTGTCCGACCAGCCGTCGTCGTCCTCGGTTGGTTCGATCCCGGTCACGTCGATGCCGTACTGCTGCGAGACCGGCGTCAACGCGTCGCGGTAGTCCCGGTAAGCGCCTGCTTCGACGTGGATCATGTTCGGCGCGAACAGGTTCACCCCGAACGCCGCGACGCCGTCGAGCGCGGCGATCTCGGCCGCAAGCGCCTCGGCCGACTTGTATCCGCCCGCGAGGAAGCCGAGACTCCCGACGGACGCCGCGGCGCGCACCATTGCGGGTGTGGTGGCGCCGCCGGCCATCGGGGCGGCCAGGACGGGCACGCTGACACCGAGGCTTTCGAACGGGGAAGGCGTGGTCATGGGCAAATCCTCTCACGCGGTCCCACCCAACGAGCACACGGCGGCATCGCCCCCTGCACGATGCCGCCGCCGTCATCGTTGTCCGGATTCAGCACCCGGCCAACAAGACTCACAATCCCGGGGTCAGCCTCCCCGCAGTGTCGCGAGCGACGCCGAGCGCGCTGGTCCCGAGCGAGGCGACTCGCCGCAGTGGCGAGACGAGCGGGAACGGGGAACGCGTAGAAGCAACACGAGTCGCTACGACGCCCGGGGTGCGCTCGGGGGTCCCGATCGGGAACTCCTTGTCGAACTCGTCGAGCAGACCGGCGTAGATGTCCAGCACCGACGCGTCGCCGTCGAGCGTCAGCACCCCCGCTCCGACGGCACCGCCGATCGCGCCCGGCTGCAGCACCGCGCCGACCACCGCCGCCTTGGGCCCGGTGACCGTCAGCTGCGCCTTGTCCGATGCGCCGGAGCGCGCGTGCAGGACGCCGTTGCGGACCCACATCGTCCAGGTTTCGTCGAGGTCGGTGAAGTGGAAGTCGATGCGCAGGTCCACCCGTGCCGCTCGCTCACCGATCACACGAACGCCGGCGTAGTCGAACAGCAGATCGAGCGGCATCGCCGCGATCACGTCGGGCGCGACCGTGCTGAATCCCTGCCGGACGACCCCCTCGCGCAGCTCCTTGGCCATAGTGAGGTAGACACCGCGCCACTGCGGGCCCTCTGCCTGGTAGCCCAGCTGCTCGTAGGCGTCGGCCTGCAGCTCGCGGGCCGTGGTGTTGCCCGGTTCCGCGAAGACCAGCTTGTGCAGGATCTCCACCGCCCAGCGGTAGTCACCGGCGTCGAACGCGCGCCGGCCCTCGGCCAGGATCGCGTCGGACCCGATCAGGTCGACGAGGCGACGGCCGGACTCCGTGGCGGGCAGCGGGTTCAGCGACACCGGGTCGCCGTCCCACATGCCGAGTTCCTTGGCGTAGACGGCGCGGACATTGTGGTGCAGCGTGCCGTGGTAGCCGCGGTTGTACCACTTGCGCCCGAGCGCGTCTGGAAGCTCGAGGATCTCGGCGGCCTCGATGGCGGTGTAGCCCTTGTTGGCCATGCGCAACGCTTGGTCGTGGATGTACTTGTAGGTGTCGCGTTGGGAGGAGAGGAATTCCGTCACCTCCCCGTTGCCCCACACCGGCCAGGTGTGTGGGCCGTAGTGCACCTGGGCCTCGTCGCCCCACCGCTCGAGCGTCTCGTCGAGGTAGCGGGCGAAGTTGCGCGCATCGCGGGTTCGGGCACCGCGCAGGGTCTGGATGTTGTGCAGCGTGTGCTGGGCGTTCTCCGCGCAGGTCAGCGCCTTGAGCTGCGGGATCCAGATGTGCATCTCCTCGGGCGCCTCGGTGTCGGGCGCGTAGAGGAATTCGAACTCCACTCCGGCGAGTTCCATCTTCGTGCCGGTGACCGTGACGAGGTCGGTCGGCGAGATGTAGGACATGGTGCGGCCACCGCCGCCGAGGTCGAGGCCAATGCCGCAGGTGAGGTGCTGGCGCGGCCCCTTCTCCAACAGGCCGCCGAACGCGTAGGACGCCCGTCGGGTCATCGCGTTGCCGGCAATGATGTTCTCCCCCAACGCATGCTTGTCGAAGCGATGCCCCGGAGCGATGATCCTCACCTTCCCCGACGCCACGTCCTCCGCGTCGACGACGCCCTTGACGCCGCCGAAGTGGTCGGCGTGTGTATGCGTGTAGATCACGGCCTCGACTGGCTTGTCGCTGATGTGCTCGCGGATGATATCCATGCCCTGGCGGGCCGTCTCGACGCAGGTCATCGCGTCGATCACGACGAGACCCGTCTCGCCCTCGACCACCGTGAGGTTGGCGACCTCGGTGTTGCGGACCTGGTAGATCCCCGGGACCACCTCGAACAGACCGGCCTTCGTCAGCACCTGGGACTGGCGCCACAGACTCGGATTCACCGTGTCGGGGCACGGGGCGTCGTCGGCGAGGAATGCGTACGCCGCTTCGTCGTAGAGGGTCACGCCGCTGTCGGACTCGGTTCGACCGCCCGGGATCGGGGCGAGGTAGCCTCGTTCGGCATCGAAGAAGTCCTGACGGTTCTCCAGGTCGTAGCGTGACGCCGCGGCATGGTTCACTCGGGCGGTGTACTCGCTGGCGGCCTTGGGGCGGGTGGGCATGACGACTCCTGGTGGCGGGGCCACGTCTGACGAATGGTGATCGGCCC
>DATDBL010000267.1:0-23040 GCA_036524855.1 Aldersonia sp.
CGTGGCGCATCGGCGACGCCTATCACGTCGCCGACATCGACCCGGCCGCTGTGCAACTCACCGCCGGTGCGAACCGGGCCGCCGAACCCCGCGACACCGTCGCCGTAGACACCACCACGCTCGCCGGCGTGCCGGTCGCCGACACCGTCATCGACCAGTTGACGCTGCGCGGCGCCCTCGCGCGCGCGATCCAGGTCTGCGCCGCCCTCGACCGGATCCTCGACCTGACGCTGGTGCACACCACCGAACGCATCCAGTTCGGGCGCGCGTTGGGCAAGTTCCAGGCCGTGCAGAACCTCGTCGCCGACATCGCCGCCGAGACCGCCCTGGCTCGCGCCGCCACCGACGCCGCGCTCGCCGAGGCGGTCCGCACCGACTGGGTCGGCGAGAATCTGGAATTCCTTGTCGCCGCGGCCCGTTCCTGCGCCGGGCACGCCGCCTCCGTCGTCGCCCGCAACGCCCACCAGGTCCACGGCGCGATCGGCACCACCCGCGAACACCGCCTCCACGAGTTCACCCAACCCGCCCTGGCGTGGCGCAGCGAATACGGCTCGCTGCAGCACTGGGACGACCTGCTCACCACCGCCGCCACCACCGCCGGCCGCGACGGCCTCTGGGCGCTCGTCACCGCTTGACCCACCCGTGAGCCGCGTCACGACCGCACGCCGGGGCCGCACCGGATTAGGATTTGACTCATGAGTAAAAGGGCCGGGCCAGTGCCCGCGGAGATGGACGCAAAGAGCGCCCGCACCCGCGAACGGATCCTGGACGCCGCCGCGCACGTCCTGAGCCAGCAGGGGTTCGCCGGGACCCGACTGAGCGACGTCGCCGACTACGCCGAACTCCAGGCCCCGGGCATCTACTACTACTTCAAATCGCGCGAAGCACTCATCGAAGAGGTCATGTACGTCGGCGTCACGCGGATGACCGAAAACCTCGAGGTGACCCTGGCGGCACTCCCGCCATCGCTCGGCCCACTCGACCGCCTCCGTGCCGCGATCGACACACACCTGCGCTTCATCCTGACCATCTCCGACTACACGATGGCCGCGATCCGCAACGGCGGGCAGCTGCCCGAGCATCTGCGCAGCCGCCACGAGGCCGGGCGTCGCGAATACGGCCACCTGTGGAGTGCACTGTTCCACGATGCCCAGGAGGCGGGCGAGATCGATCCCGCCGTAGATCCCGGCGTGGCACGCATGTTGATCATCGGCGCAATGAACTGGGCCGTCGAGTGGTGGCGGCCCGAACGCGGCTCGATCGAACTGCTGATCGAGACGACGCAGCACATGCTCGTCGCCGGTTTCGCCACGCCGGGGGCAGCGAAGCCCGCGGCCCGCTCGGCGGTCCACAAGACCCGGCGGCGGTCGTCGGTCCCGGGCTGAGCGATGTGCAACGCGCCGGTCAGCACTAAGTGAGTTCGACCAGCTGCGCGGATTCGATCTGGTCGCGGATCTGGAACTTGCGTACCTTGCCCGTGGGCGTCACCGGAAGCTGTTCGGCGACGAACCAGCGCGAAGGCACCTTGAACGGGGCGATTCGCGCTCGCGCGAACTGGGTGAGTTCCTCGGCAAGGTTCTCGGGAGCCGGACCCTCGAGCGTGAGCACAGCCGCGACGATCTCGCCCCACTGCTTGTCCGGCAGTCCGATCACGGTCACGGATTCGACGAGTTCGTGCTCACCGACGACGTTCTCGACGGCGACGGGTGCGATGTTCTCACCGCCGCGAATGATCATCTCCTTGAGCCTGCCGGTCACGGTGAGGTAGCCACGCTCGTCCATCGTGCCGAGATCTCCCGTGAGCACGAATCCGTCGGCGTCGACCGTCGACGCGGTGGCATCCGGATCGTGCAGGTACTCGATCAACTGCTGGTAACCGCGCGCGCAGATCTCGCCGACCTGACCGATCGGGATGACCTCGCCGTTCTTGGGGTCGACGATCTTGCAGTCGACCTGAGCGAGAGGGTGTCCGACCGTGTGGAGTTGGTCGTCGCGGGAGTCGCCCGGCCGCGTCGCGCTGAGCACCGGCGCGAGTTCGGTCTGCCCGAAGAGGTTGATGACCGTGGCGCCGAACGTCGTCTCGGCGCTCTCGATCATCGCTGCCGGAACGTTCGATGCCCCGCCCATCACGATGTCGAGTCGTGGGGCGGGTTGATCGGATGCTGCCTGCACCGCGAGCAGCGCGCCGAGGATTGCGGGCACGTAGAACAGGATCGTGGCGTGTTCGGCCCGCATGACCTCCAGCACGGGGCCGGGTGCGAACTGTTCGACGAGGACCTCGGTTCCGCCGAGCCACAGCGGGCCGAGCGTCCCGATGACGCACGCCGCGGTGTGGAACATGGGCAGCGGGTTGACCGCCACCGCGCCCGTCTCCGCCTGCACCGCCTCCATCGTCAGCTTGGCCACGTTGACGAGTGAGCGGTGCCGCAGCAGCACACCTTTCGGGTTTCCGGTGGTGCCCGAGGTGTATTGCAGCATCGCCGGCAGGTCCGGATCGGTCGGGGCCGCGGCGATCACGGCCTCGTCGATCTCCCCCGGCCACCAGCGGTCGCGCTCGGACAGGCTCACCGCCGTGAGGTCGGGGTACGCGCGTGCGAGGTCCGCCACCACCGCGGCCAGGTCGTAGCCGCGACTGCTGTCCGCATGGATGAGCACCGTGCTTCGTGAGTGTCCGATCGCGTAGTCGAGTTCGTCGAGCCGAAGGACCGGGTTGAGCGCAACCAGTGTGACACCGGCCAGTGCCGCCCCGTGCTCGATGATGGGCCACTCGACCACGTTCGGTGCCCACAACGCCACGAACTCGCCCGGACCGGCCAGACGGGAAATGCCCGTCGCCACCCGGGACGCCTCCGCGAGCAGTTCGGCGTAGGTCAGTCGAACCGTCTCACCGCTGCCGTGGCGGTTGCCGACGAGGGCGACGCTGTCGGGGTGTTCGCGGGCACGTTGCTGCAACAGCGCGCCGACGGTCATGTCCACCAGTGGAATCGACGTGTCGGCGGGTAGGAACGATTCGGTCAGGTACTCGCCTCGAAAGACCATCACTGCTTCTCCACTCGACTCGGACTTGGCATTGAATCAAGGATAGATTAAATTATGGAGACCCGACAACGCAACGGTGTCCGAGAAAGTACCGTCAGCAGAAGGAGTGGACATGCCCGAGGCCTACATCGTCGATGCCGTCCGGACCGCAGTCGGCCGCCGGGGAGGCGGGTTTGCCGACGTGCACCCGAGCGACCTTGCATCGCACGTGATCAAGACGTTGGTCGAACGCAACCCCATCGATCCGGCCGCGATCGACGACGTCGTGTTCGGGTGTCTCGACCAGATCGGGGCGCAGGCGGGCGACATCGCGCGCACGGCGACCCTCGGCGCGGGATTGCCCGAGACGGTTCCCGGCGTGACGATCGACCGGCAGTGCGGGTCGTCCCAGCAAGCGGTGCACTTCGCCGCGCAGGGTGTGATGAGCGGGACGCAGGACCTGGTGATCGCCGGCGGCGTGCAGAAGATGAGCCAGTTTCCGATCCTGTCCGCGTTCTCCGCGGGTGAACCGTACGGTTCGATCGATCCGTGGAGCGACAACCGTGGCTGGGTGGCTCGTTACGGTGAGCAGGAGATCTCCCAGTTCCGCGGCGCAGAACTGATGGCATCGCGGTGGAAAATCACCCGCGACGACACCCAGGTGTACGCACTCGAGAGCCATCGCCGTGCGGTGGACTCGCGTGGGGACTTCGCGGCCGAGATCAGCGTGTTCAACGGTGTCGAGGCCGACGAGGGGCCGCGACCCGACACGACGCTCGAGAAGATGTCCTCGCTTCCCACGCTGGTTCCGGGTGGGGTTGTCACGGCCGCGGCATCGAGCCAGATCTCGGACGCGTCCGCGGCACTGCTCGTCGCATCCGAGGCGGCCGTCGAGCGGTACGGGCTGACCCCGCGTGCCCGCGTGCACCACATGAGTGTGCTCGGCGACGACCCGGTGACGATGCTGTCCGCACCGATTCCCGCGACCCAGCGGGCGCTCGAGCGAACCGGCATGCAGGTCGACGACATCGACGCGGTCGAGATCAACGAGGCGTTCGCGCCGGTGGTCCTGGCGTGGCTGCAGGAACTCGCGGCCGACCCCGTCAAGGTCAACCCGGACGGCGGTGCCATCACTCTCGGCCACCCGATCGGCGCCACCGGCGCCCGCCTGATGACGAGCCTCCTGCATCACCTCGAGCGGACCGGGGGCCGATACGGTTTACAGACCATGTGCGAGGGCGGCGGGCAGGCCAACGTGACAATCATCGAGCGGTTGTGACGATGCAGCGCACGCTCTACGACGACGATCACGAGGCCTACCGGGAGACGGTGCGCGACTTCCTCGCACGGGAGGTCGTTCCGCACATGGACGCCTGGGACTCGGCCCACCGGATCGACCGGGACGTCTACCGCAAGGCCGCCGCGCTCGGTGTCTACGGTCTCAACATCGCGACCGAGTACGGCGGGGCGGGGGAACTGGACTACCGCTATCGCCTGATCGCGTGCGAGGAGATCGGCCGCGTCAACGCACTCTCGTTCGGTCTCACGCTGGGTCTGCAGGACGACCTCGTCCTGCACTACCTGACCGACCTGACGACCGAGCAGCAACGCAAGCGTTGGCTCCCCGGCTTCGCCGCCGGAGAGATCCTGGGCGCCCTCGCCATGACCGAACCCGGTGCGGGCAGTTATCTACGCGGCATCCGCACGACGGCACGTCGCGCAGGCGACGCGTGGATTCTGAACGGACAGAAGACGTTCATCTCGAGTGGGATCACGGCGGACCTCGTCATCGTTGCGGCGCAGACCGACGCGGACGCCGGATCGCGGGGCTACAGCCTGTTCGTAGTGGAGCGCGACACGCCCGGATTCGTCCGTGGCCGCCAGCTCGACAAGATCGGCCTACACGGCCAGGACACCGCCGAACTGTTCTTCGACGACGCCCGCGTGCATGCGGACGACCTGCTCGGCACCGAAGGGGATGGGCTCCGTCATCTGATGAGCCACCTGCCCCGTGAGCGCCTCGGTGTCGCTGCGATGGCGATCGGGACGGCCAGGGCGATCTTCGAGCTGACCGTCGAGCACTGCAAGCAGCGCAACGCGTTCGGGAAACGCATCGTCGACTTCCAACACACCCGGTTCGAGTTGGCAACCATGTCCACCGAACTCGACGTGGCCGAGGCTTTCGTAGATCGTTCGGTCCTCGCCTACAACGAGGGCCGCCTCTCCCCCACCGACGCCGCGAAGGGCAAGTGGTATGTCAGCGAACTGCAGAAGCGGGTGATCGACCGTTGCCTGCAACTCCACGGCGGATACGGATACATGCAGGAGTACCCCGTCGCCAAGGCATATGTCGACACCCGCGTGCAAACCATCTACGGCGGCACCACCGAGATCATGAAGGAACTCATCGGCCGTGAACTCGCGAGCTGAGCCGGCGAGTTTCGTCGGCCTCCGACCCGGCAGGTCACCGCCTGTCCGAAACCACGTCGCCGACGGCCCGCCGCAGCCGAGAGTCCGAAAGCGTGCCCGCAGCGGACGCGATCGGGGTAGGACGGTAGAGGACGGGGTACATCTCGTGTATTGACGCGACCAGGAGGATTCGATGACCGCCCAACAGGTGCTGGACGCCAAAACCGAGGAAGCGATCGTCGGTGGAGAAGACGTCGAGCTGCCGCGTGGCACCGAGGCGTGGCGCGCCCTGGCCGGGGCGTTCGGCCAGGGCCGGGTGGTGGCCCGCACGGCGGCACAGTTGACCGGGGAGCTGGCCAAGATTGCCGTGGGTCGATCCGCGGTCGTGCCGGCCAAGGGTGACCGGCGCTTCGCCGACCCGGCGTGGAACAGCAACCCGCTCTACCGCCGGATCGAGCAAACCTACCTGGCGTCGGCGGGCGCGCTGGGCGAGATCGTGGACGAGTGGGGCCGCACGGTCGAGGATCCGGCACGCGCGCAGCGGGCATCGTTCGCCGCCGGCATCGTGACCAGCGCCGCCGCGCCGACCAACTTCCTGGCGACCAACCCGGCCGCGCTCAAGGAAGTCTTCGACACCGCCGGCATGAGCCTGGTGCGCGGGGTCGGCAACTACCTGTCGGACCTGCGCCACAACGGCGGTATGCCGTCGATGGTCGAGCGGGACGCGTTCACCGTGGGCACCGATCTCGCGCTCACGCCCGGTGCGGTCGTCTCCCGCGACGAGGTCGGCGAGGTGTTGCAGTACGCGGCGACGACCGAGACCGTGCACGAGCGTCCGGTGCTGGTGGTGCCGCCGCCGATCGGTCGGTTCTACTTCCTGGATCTGCGGCCGGGACGCAGCTTCGTCGAGTACGGGGTGTCGCGCGGGATACAGATGTTCATGCTGTCGTGGCGCAATCCGCAACAGGAACAGGCCGAGTGGAACCTCGACACCTACGCCGCCCGCGTGTCGGCGGCGATCGACGAGGTACGCGAGATCAGCGGCAGCGATGACGTGAACCTCATCGGGTTCTGCGCCGGCGGCATCATCACCACCACCCTGCTCAACCACCTGGCCGCACGCGGCGATACCCGCGTGCACAGCATGTCCTATGCGGTCACCATGCTCGACTTCGGGCGACCGGAACAGCTGGCGGCGTTCTCCGCGCCGCGGGTGCTCGAGTTCGCGAAGGCACGCTCGAGCCGCAAGGGGTTGATCAGCGCCCGCGACATGGGTTCGGCCTTCACCTGGCTGCGTCCCGACGACCTGGTGTTCAACTACGTGGTGAACAACTACCTGATGGGCCGCAAACCTCCGGCCTTCGACATCCTCGCCTGGAACGCCGACGGCACCAACCTCCCCGGTGCGCTGCACGGGCAGTTCCTCGACATCTTCGCCCACAACCTGCTGGTCAAGCCCGACGCGTTCGAGGTGCTCGGCACCCCGATCGACCTCGAGCAAATCAAGGTGCCCACCTTCGTCTCCGGTGCGATCGCCGATCACCTCACCACGTGGAAGAACTGCTACCGCACCACCCAGTTGCTGGGCGGGGATAGCACTTTCGTGCTCAGCTTCTCCGGGCACATTGCCAGCCTGGTGAACCCGCCCGGCAACCCGAAGGCGCACTACTGGGCCGGAGGCGAGCTGGGGCACGACCCCGAGGCGTGGCTCGCCGGAGCGACGCGCAAACAGGGTAGTTGGTGGGAGCCGTGGGGCGACTGGGTATCGGAGAAAGCGGGCGAGCAGAAGCCCGCCGCAGCGGATCTCGGCAGCGACGACCACAAGCCGCTCGACCCGGCGCCGGGGCGTTACGTCCGCGACCTTGTGTGACGACGGCGCCTCTGCGCCGCGACGTCGCGCAGCGTTTCTACGCGCCGCGCCGGTCGCAGGCTGCGCGACGCGTGCACAAGGTGCGCGGCGTGCCGCTGTCTGACCGTGCCGACGGTCCGCGATCCGTCTGTCGCCTCCGCGGTTCCAATTGGGGGCTCGCGGAGGTAGTAAAACGGCTCAACGACTCCACCTCCTCGAGGCCCACCCCGATCTGCAACGGATAGAAAATCCACGCCCGATCGCCCAGATGGCGAGGACATCGAGCCCTTCTCTGCCATCGGAACAGACGGGTCTTGGAGCGGCCCGACTGCGAATTCCACTGCGCGCACGGCGGCGTCGCTCATCAGTTGCGTTCGCAATGACCACCTCCCGTCGCTTGTCGCCTGTCTCGCCGACCGGTCTCGATGTGACGCACTTGACACCGGTCCGCGGTGCACTCATAGTAGTCGACTAACGCGCTTAACTGAAGCGCTTCAGTTCACCGATTCGGGTGGGCACTCCGTCTCGCGGGACATCGGACCGCGGGGCGCACGCGCGGCGGGCACCGGTCTGCCGCATCGACGACCTGGAGTTGCGTTGAACTTCACACCGCATCCGCACATTTCGCTACCGCCGGACACGCCGGGCCCGCATTCGCGCCGCCTCGGTCTCGTCGCCGTCATCGCCACCTTCGGCGGTCTGCTGTTCGGCTACGACACCGGCGTCATCAACGGCGCGCTCGAGCCGATGAAGCACGACCTGGGCCTCACCCCGTTCACCGAGGGCCTGGTGGCGAGCATTTTGCTCTTCGGCGCGGCCATCGGCGCCGCCGCGGGCGGCCGCCTGTCCGACCGGCGCGGCCGCCGCAACAACATCCTCATCCTCGCCGTACTGTTCTTCTTCGGCGCGCTCGGGTGCGTGCTCGCCCCCAACGTCACCGTGATGGTGATCTTCCGGTTCGTCCTCGGCCTCGCCGTCGGCGGCGCGTCCGTGACCGTGCCGGTGTACCTCGCCGAGATCGCACCGGCCGAACGCCGCGGTGGCCTGGTCACCCGCAACGAGTTGATGATCGTCATTGGCCAATTCGCCGCTTTCGTGGTCAACGCGATCATCGGCAACGTGTGGGCCGACCACGACGGCGTCTGGCGCTACATGCTCGCCGTCTCGGCGCTGCCGGCGATCGCCCTGTTCTTCGGCATGCTGCGGATGCCGGAGAGCCCGCGCTGGTTGGTCTCCCAGGGCCGTGACGCCGAGGCGCTCGAGGTGTTGAGGCAGGTCCGCTCGCCGGAACGCGCCGAGGCCGAGCTCGCCGAGGTTCACCTGCTCGCCGAGGAGGAGCAGGAGATGAAGACCGGCGGGTGGAGCGACCTCGCCGTGCCGTGGATCCGCCGCGTGCTCTACATCGCCATCGGGCTGGCCGTGTTCCAGCAGCTCACCGGCATCAACGCGATCATGTACTACGGCACCCAACTGCTCATCGACGCCGGCTTCTCCAGCAACGGCGCGTTGATCGCCAACACCGCCAACGGCCTGTTCTCGCTGCTCGGCATCCTCGTCGGCCTGTCGTTGATCAACAAGATCAACCGCCGCACCATGCTGCTGTTCGGCTTCATCGGCACCACCACGATGCACTTCCTGATCGGCATTTTCGCCCGTGTGCTGCCCGAGGGCAACGTCCGTGCCTTCGTGATCATGTCGCTCGTCGCGGTGTTCGTGTTGATCATGCAGGGCACCATCGGGCCGTTGGTGTGGCTGATGCTCGCGGAGATCTTCCCGCTGAAGGTGCGCGGCTTCGGCCTCGGCGTCGCCGTGTTTCTGCTGTGGATCACGAACTTCTTCGTCGGCCTGCTCTTCCCGCCTGTCGTCGCGGCCGCCGGAATTTCCAACACGTTCTTCATCTTCGGTGTGCTCGGCCTGTTCGCGATCCTGTTCGTCAAGACCCAGGTTCCCGAGACCCGCGGCAAGTCGCTCGAGGAACTCGAGGAGCATTTCGAGGCCGAGTTCTCCTCTGCCACCACGAGCCCCATCCCCGTCGTCCGACCTACCATGAAAGGAAGCCTGTGAGCGTCATCGTCGCAGTCCCCGATGCGCGTGAGGGTAAGTACGCCCTCGCCGCCGGGATCAAGGAAGCCGCATTGCTCGACACCAGCCTCGTCCTGGTCAACCTGGGGCTTCGGGCCCTGGACTGCACCATGATTCCCGACGAGGTCGCCCACACCGTGCTGGACCGCCACGGCGACGACGGCGTGCACGCCGTGCTCGACGCCATCGCCCACGACGACGCCATCGAGCGTCTCGTAGTCTGCCCGAAGCGGCGCAGCGCGACCGGCAAGGCACTGTTCGGCAGTGTCAGCCAGGATCTGATCCTGCAGTCGCCGGTTCCCGTTCTCTCCGTGACCGCCCCGCACGACTGACCCGTCGACGTACCATGACCACACCCGATCGGCCGGCGACCGCCGTTGCGGCACCGGCCAATCCGGGGTCCCCACCACAGATAAGGACTTACCGATGAGCACGCCCACCCACCTCACCCGCCTGACCCTGGGCACCGCGCCCGACTCGTGGGGCGTGTGGTTCCCCGAAGACCCCCATCAGGTCGGGTGGAAGCAGTACCTCGACGAGGTCGCCGCCGCCGGCTACCTCTACACCGAACTCGGGCCGCAGGGCTTCCTCCCGCAGGACCCGGCCCAGCTGCGTGACGAACTCGCCTCCCGCAATCTCACCGTCTGCGGCGGCACCGTGTTCGCCGGCCTGCACAAGGGCAAGGAGGCGCTCGACAAGGCGAAGGAGGACTTCGGCCGCGAGGCGCGGCTGCTGCGTGAGGTCGGCGCCGAGTATCTGGTGCACCTGCCCGAGCAGTACACCGACATGCACGGCGGCGCCCTCACCGAATCCGCCGACATCGACCCCGAGCAGTGGAAGGCCCTCGTCACCGGCACCGACGAACTCGCGCGCTACCTGCTCGAGGAGTTCGGTGTGAAGCTGGTGTTCCACCCGCACGCCGACACCCACGTCGACACTCAGCAGCGCATCGAGCGCTTCCTCTCCGACACGGATCCCGAGTTGGTCAACCTCTGCCTGGACACCGGGCACGTGGCCTACTGCGACGGCAACAACGTCGAGATCATCGAGCGCTTCCCGGAGCGGATCACCTACGTGCACCTCAAGCAGGTCGACCCCGAGGTCCGCGAACGCGTGCGCCGCGAGAACCTGTCGCTGGCCGAGGCGGTTCCGCTGGGCGTCATGTGCGAGCCGCCCTACGGCGAGCCGGACATGCCGCAACTTTTGTCGGCCCTCGCCAGGGTGGACCGCGACATCTACTGCGTCATCGAGCAGGACCTCTACCCCGTAGAGCCGCACATCCCGCTGCCGATCCAGGCCCGCACCGCCAGGTACTACTCGGGTTGCGGGCTCGGGCCGGTCCGAAAGTGGCCGTACTGAGCCGCGACAATAAATGAATGCCCTACGTGATCGACGCGATCCAGGCGATGAAGTCGTCGGCGTCGGCGTTGGCGCCGTGGCCCTCGTCCCAGTACATGAGGTGGTCGACGTCGTCGCCGAGACCCGCGGCCGCGGCGGCAAGGTTGGCCGATACGGTAAGCGCAGTGTCGGTGTCCTTGGTACCCAGTCGAATCCACCACTTCGTGGCGCGTGCGGGGTTGGCGTCGGCGAGGAATGGCATGGGGTTCATCAGGTCGCGCAACTCCGGGATGTCCGCGCCGAGCGTGGTGTTGGTGTGCTGCGCGCTGTAATCGGTGAAGTGCCGCGCCGCGGTGGTGCCCGTGCCGAACAAGTTGTTTTCGCCGCTGGACAGATCGAAGGCATCGAAGGCGGGGATCGACTTCTTCCGTGCGCCGACGTGGTCGAGATAGTCGGTCCAGATGAACGTCGCCGCGCCGTCCGACCAGGTGATGAACGGGTTGGCCACGAGATAGGCGGTGCGGTCGGCCTCCGCGAGCGCGGCCAGGTACGACGTCGCCGACGGCTGCAGGTAGGTCCGGATCAGGTACTCGCCGTAGTTGTCGGCCGACAGCTCGCCGAAGTCGTCGAGACCATCGAGGTCGAGGTCGGCCTGATTGGCGGCGAACTGATCGGCCAACTCGGCGGACACGGTTGCGTCGACGGTGCCGGTCTGGGTGGGGTTTGTGCCCCAGTTCCATTCGTAGGCGCCGTCGGCGTGCTCGAGATCGGTGATCGGGCACCACGCGCCGACGGCGAAGATGGAGTCGCTGGCGTCGGCGGCGCCGAGTTCGTCGAGATACCCGTCGTAGCCCGCACTCTCGGCCGAGGCGCCGAGCAGCGCCGACAGCGCGCCACCGGCGCTGGTTCCGGTGGACACGATGTGGTCGGTGTCGCCGGGGATCCGGCCGGCGTTCGCACGGACGTAGCGCACCGCCGCCTTGAGGTCCACGATCGCCGCGGGCGCCGTGCCGTAGTTGACGCCCTGCGCGTCGGTCAGCGTGCGGCCGCGACAGCCTGGTTCGACTACGACATAACCCGTGGCCAGCGCCAGCTTCGGCAGGCTCACCATCCCGCCCGCGGCGTCGAGCATCGCATTGCCGCCGGACTGCACCTCCCCACCCGGCATGCCGGGCATGCCCGAGGGCATCCCGCCGCCGCCCATCATCCCGGAGCCGCCGACACCCGTCGCATCCTGCACCGACGCCGGCATGTACCCGCCGACCGAGTTGGCGAACACGATGGGCGCGTTGCCGGCGTCGACCTGCACGCCGTCGATCGCCGTTGGCACGCTGACGACGAGGCTCTGGTAGTCGGCGTCGACGACGTAGGTGATCGGCCCGTAGAAGCGGTAGGTGACCTGCTTGTCGCCGGCCGCCGTGGTGATTGTCGTGGTCTGCTCGGTGAAGGTGTTCGGATCAAACGTCAACGGCTCGGAGTCGCCGGTGGTCGTCGCCGCGGCGCCGCCATCGTTGTCCGAGGTGCCGCATCCGACGGCCAACCCCGCGACGAGGACCGAGGCCCCTGCCAGGAACGCTCGACGTCCGATTTCCTGCACTGCCTGCCTCCGTTCGTCACACATCGTCGGCCAGGCTAGCAGTTCGCAAGATTGTTGACAATATGGTTGCGAAACTCACCGTCTGCGCAGCGAAGCGTCGCCATCCACATTGCGAACGTCGGTTACCGTGACCGACGAGAGGAGGGCCCGTGCCGACCGATCCTGGACTCGACCGCGTCGAGGCGGTGCTGTTCGACACGTTCGGAACCGTGGTCGACTGGCGCCGTGGGGTCGCCGACGCCGTCGACGAGTTTGCCGCTCGCCGCGGCACGACGATCGACCCGCAGGCCTTCGCGCTGCGCTGGCGCTCGCTGTACCAACCGAGCATGGAACCTGTCCGCAGCGGTGCTCGCGAGTTCGTCAGCCTCGACGTGCTGCACGAGGAGAACCTGCGGGTCGTGTTGACGGAGAACGGGATCGACCCCGAGACTGTCGACCCCGCCGAACTCGCCTGGCTCAACCGCGCCTGGCACCGACTGCCGCCGTGGCCGGACAGCGTGGCGGGGCTGACGACGCTGCGCGACCGAGCGTTGATCGGTCCACTGTCGAACGGAAACCTGGCGCTGCTGGCCCGGATGGCGAAGCACTCCGGGCTGCCGTGGGACGTCGTCATCGGCTCCGACGTGATCCGCGCATACAAGCCGCAGCCCGAGGCGTACCTGCGGGCGGTCGCGCTGCTCGGCCTCGAACCCGATCAGGTGATGCTCGCCGCCGCCCACAACGACGACCTCGCGGCCGCCGCCACGGTCGGCCTGCGCACGGGGTTCGTCGCGCGCCCCACCGAGTACGGCCCCGCCCAGACCCGCGACCTCGCCGCGACCGGCGACTGGGACATCGTCGCCGACGACATCGTAGGCCTCGCCGCCCGGTTCGACCGCGGGCCCGCGACGCTGCACTGACCGGGGTCAGACGCCGACCGTGTCTCGTCGACCTGTGCACCCGATCCGCCGACCGGCGATCGCTGATCAAGGCACTGCGCGGGGCGGCGCGCGGGTAGGCATCGCGGGCAGCACTGAAGCGTGGCGTCCTCGGCACGTCGTCACCCCCGCTTGGGACGTATCGTCAGGATCTGCGTGACGACGCCGACCGGCCCGTCGACATCATGCACCACGCTGTGGGTCAGCCCGATTCCGGCGCCGCCGAAAGAGACGGTGGTGTCGAACCCGACCCAGTCGCCGCGGGGTTCGGTGAAGAAGTGCACGGTGGTGTCGAGGTTCGGGAACGCTACGTCGAGGGGGCTGACCCGGGTCGTCATGCCGTTCGCAATGTCGAGCAGGCCGACCGCGCCCGCGAGCGTGCTCACCGCTTCGCCGGCGACCAACGGCACGTCGGTGCGAACCCAGAACGTCGCCCGCCCGGGCTCGACCTGCGCCCGGCGCACCTGCGCGGACTCGATGAAGCCACCCGGCCACATGGTGGTCGGGTCCCACACCGGTGTGTCGTCCGGCCCAGGGATCCGCGGGAAAGGGGTCGCGGCCAGCGTGGCGGTGTCGCCGGGTTGCATGAGCCACGCCCGCAGGATCAGGGCGTCCCGCCCGCCGTGGCCGAGGGCCGCCTCCACCAATTCGATGGTGCGGCCGGCGCGGACCAGGGACACGTCCGCATCGACGACGTCGACCGGGATGGTACCGAGGATGTCGTAGGCGAGTCGGCCGATGACGAGGTCGTGGCCGCGCCGCGCGTCGCGGTCGAGTTCCACGCAGTGCGCGAGCAGTCCCAGCGCCGGGGCGATGTGTTGCTCCTCCGTGTTCCACGCGCCGCCGACGTGTTTCGTCGGGACGAACCGCAGCGCCTCCGCCTCGCGCGCGAAGTAAGACATGCCTGCCACCCTCCCACGACAGACCGGCGGGGAAGCGTTCAGCGCGACTTCACCGCGTCGGCGAATCGGTTCGCGGACGCCGTCGTGCACACCTGACAAGCCCGGCCGTGACGCCGCGCAGGTTTTGTACGCGCCGCGCGGGGTGCACGGCGCGCGACGCGGCGAAACCTGCGCGACGTGCGGGCCGCACGCCACCGCCGACGCCTCCACGATCCGCTTCGACAGCGGGTGTTGGTCAGGCCAGCGCCTTCGCTTTGAGTGTCTCGAACTCCTGCGCCGTGATGGCGCCCGAATCCAGCAGCGCCCGCGCATCCGCGATCTGATCGCTCGGCGACTTGCCGGCGACGCTCTGGATGTAGGCGTCGGTCTGCTCCTTCGCCTCCTGCTGCGCCGCCAACGCGCGCTCGGACATGCCGCGGCCGCGCGCGATCAGGTAGACCAGGGCGGTCAGCCACGGGACGAAGAGCAACAGCACGATCCAGACGGCCTTCCACCACCCCGACAGTGCCCGATCACGGAACAGGTCGCTCAGGATCCAGAACAGCACCATGAGGTAGGCGACGAACGCGAAGATCACCAGCGTGTACCAGATGAAGTCCCAGAACGAATCCCACATTTGCCTTCTCCTTCAGTTGTCAGGCGCCCGGTAGCCCCGGACCGGCGCTCGCGACGGTCGATCTCAGCGTGCCCGCACGCTCGCCGCGGCGGATCATCCGGACCGGGTGAACTGCGCGCGCCGGTGTTCTCATCCGTCCAGGGTGATGTTCACGCGCGCGCGGGGTGGAATGTTCGTCAGCATGGAGACTGATTCCACGCCGACTGCCGCCAGCGCCACAGACGACTTGCTCGGACCCATCGACTATCTCGTGGTCGAGTTCCCCGCCGAGCGCGAACCCGACGGTTCCGTATTGGTGGAACTGCTCGACCTGGTCCACCGCGGCCTCATCCGCGTGCTCGACCTGACGTTCGTGCAGCGCGGCGCGGACGGATCCGTCGCCGCCGTCTCGATCGAGGACCTGGGGCTCGCCGGCGAGATCGACACGGCACTGTTCGCCGACGCCGCGAGCGGACTGCTCGACGACGGCGACCTCGCTGACGCCGGCAGCGTGCTGCAGCCCGGCCACAGCGCCGCGGTTCTCGTCTACGAGAACAGTTGGGCCGCCCCGTTCGCCACCGCCCTGCGCCGCACGGGCGCCGACCTCGTCGCCTCCGGCCGCATCCCGGTCCAGAGCATCCTCGCGTCCCTCGACGCGCTCGAACCCGACCACCGATAAGGAGAATTCCCCATGCCAGGACTGTTGCGCGGGGTCGCCCGCACCGCGGTGGTGGCCGGAACCGCCACCGCCGTCTCGAACCGCGTCTCCCGCCGGCAGGGCGCGAAGTGGGCGCGCCAGGAAGCCGAACAGGCACCGCCGCCACCGCAAGACGGCTATGCCGCGCCTCCGCCGCAGTACGCACCGCCACCGCCACCGCCACCGCCGCCACCGCCCGCCGGTGGCGGTCCGGACCGGCTCGATGAGCTGAAGAAGCTGGGTGAACTCAAGGCCGCCGGAGTGCTGACCGAGGAAGAGTTCGCCAGCGAAAAGGCTCGGATCCTCGCGAGCTGAATCCACTCGCAGCGGGACCCATTCGAAGCAGTATTACTCGAGACGAAACTACTCGAGACGAACGACCCACTCGACCAGAAGGGAGTCGACCGATGTCGACGAAACAGGAAGTCGCCGCCGGAACCTCGATTGTCGCGGCGATCGTGCTCATCACCGTCGGCGTGCTGCAGTTCTTCCAGGGCATCGCCGCGATCGCCAAGGACGACGTGTTCGTGGTCGGCATCGAGTACGTCTACAAGTTCGACCTCACCACCTGGGGCTGGATCCACCTGATCCTCGGTGTGGTGGTGGTGCTGGTCGGTATCGCCCTGCTCACCGGCGCGACGTGGGCCCGGATCAGCGGGGTGATCCTGTTGGCGCTCTCGATCGTGGCGAACTTCCTCTGGATTCCCTACTACCCGTGGTGGTCGATCACCGTGATCGCTCTTGCGATCCTGGCGATCTGGGGCCTCGCGGCGTGGCACCCGGACCGGGCCTAGGAGAGCGAGACCGTGACGACAGTCGAGACACCCACAACCCGTCCGAGCGCCAGGCTGTGAACGTCTGGAAAGGCTGACCGATGACCGTGGACGACACCGCCACCCCGCCCCTCGGGCCGGACGAACGTGCCGAGCTCGAGCGCCTGCGCGCCGAGGTCGCGGAACTGCGCGCGCAGTCCGGGGAGCCACCTACCGTCGAGCCGAAGCCCCGGACGGACCGGCACGCCTGGCGGTGGGTCGCGGTCGCGCTGCTGCTTGTGCTGGCGGGGCTGTTCACGCTGGGGTCGGTGACAACCCGGTTCGTGCGCGCCGAGATCCTCGACACCGACCACTACGTGGCGACCGTCGCACCGCTCGGTTCCGACCCGGCCGTGCAGACCCAGGTGGTCGACACCATCACCGGCGAGATCAACTCGCGCGTCGACGTGGAGGCCCTGACGACGCAGGCGCTGACGGCACTGACCGACCTCACCCCCGCCGACCGTCCCCGGCTGGATCAGGCCGTCGTCGGGTTGGCCCCCGTGCTCGCCGGTCAGGCGGAGAACTTCATCCGCGAGACCGTCACCCGGTTCGTCGATTCGCCCGAGTTCGAGGACCTGTGGGTCGCCGCCAACCGCCAGGCGCACACTGCCGTCGTCGCGGTCGTCACAGGCGAGACGAACCGCCAGGCCGTCGTGGTCGGCGCCGACGGGACGATCAGCATCGCGCTTGGTCCGATCATCGACCAGGTGAAGCAGCGCCTCAACGATCGCGGGTTCGCGTTCGCCGACAAGATCCCGGCGGTCGACAAGCAGTTCGTGCTGTTCCAGTCGCCCGACATCGTCAGGGCGCAACGGCTGGTGAACGCGCTGGACAAGGTCGCGACGGTGCTGCCGTGGCTGGCGCTCGCGGCCGGCGCCGGCGCGGTCGCCGCCGCACCCCGGGGACGACGGATGCGGGCGCTGATGCTGTTCGGCGTGACCATCGTGGTGTCCATGCTGATCCTGGCGATCGGGATCCTCGTCGGGCGCGCGGTCTATCTCGATCAGATCCCGCCGTCGGTGATGTCGGCGGGGGCCGCGACCGCCGTGTTCGACACCGTCGTGACCCCGCTGCGCACCGCCCTGCGCGCGGTGGCGTTGCTGGGGTTGGTCATCGGCGTCGTCGGGTTCCTCACCGGCGGTTCGCGCTCGGCGGGCTACGTCCGCAGCGGGATCGGTCGTGGTTTCGATCAGATTCAGCGCCGCCGCAAGGATCGTCCGGCCAGCGCGTTCGAGCGCTGGGCCTGGGCGGCGCGGGTGCCGTTGCGGATCGCGATCGTGACGGTCGCAGCCCTGCTGCTGATGTTCTGGCGCTATCCGACGGGCGTCGTCGTCGCGTGGATCGTGGTCTTGGCGGTGCTCGCCCTCGTCGTGCTCGAGATCCTCATCCGACCCGCCCGCCACGGTTCAGGCGCCGAGGCTGTCGCTGCGGAGGGCACCTGACGGCAGGCGCACCGCCACCAGCGGCGCGGCGGCGGCGAGACGTTGCGGTCGTCAGAACCTGCGGTCGCGCCGGTCCTCGCGCCGGTCCTCGCGCAGATCGCGATGGTCTTCACGCCGGTCGTGCCGGCGTTCGACGCCGTGGGCAACGACGCTGGCCGTGCCGACGACGGCCGCGGTACGCGCGACCGGGTGGCCGATGACGGCTCGACGTCCCACTCGTCCGGCTCGCAGGGGCATCTCATTCTCCTTCGGTGAGGTCCGACTCGAGGGTGGCGATGATCGCCTGGGTGGGGATCCGGCCCTGCGCGACGAGTTGGCCGCCGGATTCCCGTGCCGCGACCGCGAACGGTGTTGCCCAGGCGTTCTCCCAGACGATCACGCCGGCGGCACTGCCCGGATTGACCGCCGCCGCCAGGTTCTCGAGGTCCTCGAGGGCGAGGATCTCGGCCATCTTCCCGCCGAGCACGGCGAGGGCGGGCTGGTCGAGGTCCTCATACTCGAACACCTCGATGTCGCCCGATTCGTTCTTTTCGATGACGAGCAGGTCGAGCACGCGAACCAAACCGCGTGCAACGAGCGAGGCGAGTTCCTCGGCCATCGCGCCCGTGAACGACTTGGTGTCCGACGGGAACTCCACGACCAGATAGTCGATCGGCCCCACTTCGGTCGTCTGAATCACGGCTGCCTCCTTGCGGCTCGCGCACTGCCGGTTGCGCTGACGTTCCATCCTCAGGCTGCCCGAATCCGGGCGGAGCGTCGTCATCCGGAAAGGGTGATTGGGTGCCGCAAGCGCCGCACGCCGCGACTATCCTGCGGTGAGCCATCCAATTGCTCCGGACACCGACAGAGCGGAAGACGCACAGTGCAATCGGCGGAGGACGGGTTCACCCCGGGTTTGCGGCTGCGCGCGTCGCGCCCCGCGGTCCCGCCCGGCTTCGTCCGCCGCGCGCGTTTGGACGTGCTGCTGAGCAAGGGCGTGACGGGCCCCGTCACAGTCGTCAGCGCGGGGCCGGGTTTCGGAAAGACGCTCACGGTCGCGGGGTGGGCACGGCTCGGGACCGCACCGGGCCCGATCGCGTGGCTGCTGGCCGACGAAGCCGACGAGGTGCAGGCGTTCTGGACCCAGGTGCTCGGCGCGCTGACCGTCGCCGATGCGCTGCCGAGCGACAACCCGCTGCGCGCGCTCCTGCCGGGCACCGAGTTCGGTCTTCCCGAGGTGGCGCGCATCGCCGACGAACTCGACCGGCTGCCGGAACCTGTCGTGATCGTCATCGACGACTTCCACCGCATCACCGATCCGGCAGTCCTCGAATCGGTCTCCCACCTGCTCGATCGGCGTCCGAGCAAACTGCGGCTGGTGCTCGTGACCCGCACCGAGCCCAAGCTGCGCC
Organism: Aldersonia sp.; assembly: GCA_036524855.1. Lineage (GTDB taxonomy): Bacteria > Actinomycetota > Actinomycetes > Mycobacteriales > Mycobacteriaceae > Aldersonia. Next base: position 19,053 of record DATDBL010000267.1, read on the forward strand.
TGCGCCGACTGCAGCTGGCCGGCGACCTCACCGAGATTCACGCCGACGCTCTTACGTTCACCGAGTCCGAGACCCACGAGTTCTGCGCCCGAAGCGGTTTCGATCTCACCGCCGACGAGATCGCGATGCTGGTCGCCCGCACCCAGGGCTGGCCGGCCGGGCTGCGACTGGCGCTGCTGGGCATCGACCGGAACGACGTCCACGCCGGTCTGCAACGGTTCTCCGGCCGCAGCCAGCTCGTCGCGGCGTACCTGATCGAGGAACTGCTCGAGACGCTCGCCCCCACCGACCGGAGATTCCTGCTCGCGACGAGCGTCGTCGAGCAGGTCAGCGGCGGCCTCGCCCGCGCGCTGACCGGGCGTGCCGACAGCCACGAGGCGCTGGAACGACTCGTCGCGAACAACGCGCTCACCGTCCGACTCGCCGATCGGCCGGACTGGTTCAGCTACCACCCGCTGCTGCGCCAGTTGCTGCGCAGCCGTCTTGCCGCCGAGCAGCCCGACAGTGTGATCGACCTGCATCGCCGCGCCGCGGTCTGGTTCACCGAGACTGGTGATCCCATCACCGCGATCCGCCACCTCGCCGCGGCACGGGACTGGCCGGCGATCACGCGCGTGCTCGGCGAGGTCGCGATCCCGCTCGTCGTCACGCCGCACGCCACCGCACTCGCCGCGGCGCTGGTGCCGGCGCACGCGGAGGCAGCACGTCACCCGACCAGCGACACCCTGCTCGCCGCCGCCGTGTGTGAGTACCGGCGGCGCAACTACGAGGCGATGCGCCGCAACGTCGACGACGCCGACGTGCTGCTCGCCGGTGCCTCCGAGGACACCGAACGGGCTGCCCGGCTGATGATTGCGCTGGTTCGGATGGCCCACTCGCGCACGCACAATCCGGCCGACCTGCTCACCCGGGCGGAGCAGGTGCTCGATCTGGTCCGGGCGACGCCTCGGGAGCACCTCCCCGCCGCCGACGGCTACGCCGTCATCGGGACGACCAACCGCGCGATCGGACTCACGCTGTCGGGTCGTCTGGACGAGGGCGAGGCGGCGCTGCAGCAGATCCGGACCCGGGCACACGACGCCGGGTTGTTCCTGACCGAAGTCGCCGCGACGTCGTACCTGGCGGTGATCGACGTCCTGTTCGGCAGGATCCCGATTGCCCGCGACCGCACCGCGACCGCCGCGGGTCTCGCCGATCAGCGGGGTTGGAGCCGGGAGCCGCAGACGCTGGCGACCTATGCAGCCGCCGCGCTGACGTGCCTCGAGGCCAACGACCTCACGCGGGTAGACGAATGGATCGAGTTCGGACTCGCAACCGCCACGCCGGGCAGCGACAGCCCCGCCGTCCTTCTACTCGAAATCGCCTCTGTCACGGTTGCGGTCGCGCGCGGGAACGTCTTCGCCGCGACCGCGGCGGCCGGCCGCCTGCGGGCGGCCCGCGAGGTGATCGGTCGCCTGCCCGACCTGCTGGAGCGCTGGACTGCCGTCGCGCAGGCCCACGCGGCCCTGCTCGAGGGTCGCCCCGAGTCCGTCCTCGTGGCCGTCGAGGAGCCCGGTAACGAGACCGGTTACGCACCGGCATTGGAGCGGATCGTGCTGGCCAAGGCGCACCTGGCGACCTCGCACGCGCGCGCCGCGTTGGATTCGCTCGGCCCTCCGGCCCGGTTCGCGCCCTATCGCGTACTCGCCGCCGAGGCCGCGGTGCTCGGTGCCGTCGCGGCCGCGGAACTGCGTCGCGATGCCGTTGCACTCGAACGCATCACGGCGGCAATCGAATTGGCGCAACCGATCGGCGCGGTCCGCCCGTTCGTCACCGCCGGCGCGCGAGTGTCGACGCTGCTGAACCGGTATCAGCATGTGGTCGGGGCACATTCGGCGTTCATCCGGGACCTGCTCACCGCCTGCGGCACCGTATCGAACGCGCCGGCAGCGCGGTCCAACGGCGCCGCCGAACCGTTGACCGAACGCGAACGCGTAGTCCTGCACTACCTACCGACGATGTTCAAGACCTCCGAGATCGCCTCGGACCTTTTCGTGTCGGTGAACACGGTCAAGACCCACCAGCAGTCGATCTACCGCAAGCTCGGGGTGTCGACGCGCCGGGATGCGGTCGATCGGGCGCGGGAGCTCGATCTGCTGCCGTGACGGCGCGCGCGCTTCAGATGCCCCAGAAGCGTTCGGGCCGGTGCACGGCGATGACTCGGTCGAGGGGCTGACCGCGGTACGCGTTGAGCTTGATGGCGAAGAACTCGGCGATGCCGGGAGATTCGACCAGGTCGAGGATCGTTTCGAGTTTCATCGCGACGGGCCCGTCGGGGTCGGAGCGTAGAACGTGCAGCAGTGGTCGCCAGTCGGTGAGGTCGCCGTACTCGAGCAGGTTGAGCAGATCCTGCTCCTGCAACGAGCGCGGGTCGTCGCCGTCCTCGTGAATCGTGTTGTAGTACAGGTTCTTCGACACGGCGCACTTCCTGTGTTCGCTATTCGACATCGGCCGCGATCCGCTGACAGCGGATTCGGATCTGTTCCCAGTCTTGCAGATCTGTCCTCAGCGCAGCCAGGTCCTCGAGCGCTTGCTGCGGGTTCGTCTCGCGTGGACGCGGGTCCGACAGTGCGGCGATGAACTCGCGCGCGAGTGACGCGGCGGACCTGTGTTCCCGGTAGTACTCGTCGAACTCGGCGATCGCGTGGGCGGCGGAGGTGCCTGCCTCACGTAGCCCCTCGTCGAGGGCCACGATGTCGACGTAGTCGCGGGCCAGGCCGCGGTTGAGGAGGGCGAGTCCCTTCATCCGGACCAGTTCGTCCGGGGCGGCGACGCGCAGCGTGCGGCCCTTGTAGGTGACCTCGGAGATTTCGATGTCGCGGAGGCGGTTGAGCTTGCGCACCGAGACCCGAGCGTCGCGGTAGCGGCCCATCAGGTTCGTGGGGATCTTCGGGTAGTCCGTGATCCAGTCCTGCAATTCCTCGAGGCCGGATCGTACTTCCTGCCAGTCGCGATCGAGGTTCCGCAGGACGAGATCGGCATCTCCGGAGAGGCGGTGGCCGGTGTGTACCGTGATCGCGGACCCGCCGATCATCGTCGCGTTCGGTAGAAGCGTCTGTACCGCCGCGACTGCGTCGAGGATCTCGTGCCAGCGCTGGTCGATTCGTGCGTCCCCCTGGGGGCCCTTGGTTCGTCCTGCCACGTCGATGATTCTGCCCGTCGGCGTCGCAGAGTCTGCATCGTCGGCTGCGCAGAGGTCAGCTGTCGACGACGGACCGGGCGGCCACCCGCCCGCCGAAGCCCACCCGTCAGAGCCCGCCCAGCCACCCCGTCACGACGTCGAAGAACCGCTCCGGCACCTCGAGCTGCGGCGTATGTCCCACGCCGGCGAGGAATTCCGTCGACCAGCGCGGGTTGCGGGCCGCGGCGCGGCGGGCCGATGCGATGGGTACGAGCCGGTCCTCGGTGCCGTTGATCAACAACACCGGGCGGTCGACGCTCGCCATCGTGGCCTGATATGCCCGCCGCCGTGCCAGCAGCGCCATGAGCGATCGGGTCGCCGCGAGGAAGGACACGTCGATGTCGCTGACCTCGGCGCTGCGCGTCCGCACAAGTTCGGTCATCGCGGCCAGCATCCGGGGGTCCGCGCTGGACGGATCGACGAAGCAGAGGTCGATTACCCGCGCGACCTGCGCCTCCGGGGCGAGCCGGCGGTGCATATACCGTAGGCGCGCCTCGCCCACGCCCGGGGTTATGTTGAGCAGGAACTCGCCGGCGACGGTGCGGTCGGTCGAACGTCCCGCGGGCAGCGCCGGGTCGACGAGCACCAGCGCGGTCACCGTGTTCGGCGCCACCGCCGTGTGCAGCACACCTGACGTGGCCAGCCGTCCGGCCGGGCAGACCTAGTCGTTGGATCAGTCCCCCGTGCCGACGCGACTCGATACTGTCGATCCAGAACGCGCACCGCGACCGGTGCGCGGCGATTCGACCGAACAGAGGAAGTATCCAT
>DATDBL010000268.1:0-22341 GCA_036524855.1 Aldersonia sp.
CGCCGCGGCCTGATGCACCGCCTGCTGCGAGGAACCGCACTGCCGGTCGATCGTCACGCCCGGCACGTGCTCCGGCCAGCCCGCCGCCAGCACCGCCGCGCGGGCGATGCACCCGGACTGCATGCCCAGGGTGCCGACACAACCCCAGACGACGTCGTCGACGTCGGCGGGATCGAGACCGACCCGCGACGCCAGCGCGTTGAGCACGTGCGCCGACAACGTCGCCGAATGTAGCTGTGAGAGCGACCCGTTGCGTTTGCCGACCGCTGTACGGACAGCGTCGACGATGACCGCGTCACGCTTCACAGCCCCAGGTCCTTGGCGATGATGGTCTTCATGACCTCGCTGGTGCCGCCGTAGATGCGGCTGACCCGGGTGTCGGCGTACAGGCGCGCGATCGGGTACTCGAGGATGTAGCCGTAGCCGCCGTGCAGCTGCAGGCACCGGTCGATCACCCGCCCGGCGGTCTCGGTGCAGAACAGCTTGATCCGGGCGGCGTCCGCGGCGGTCAGGTCACCGGCGTCGTCGAGCTCGAGGCCGCGGTCGACGAGCGCCTGCGCGGCGGCCACCTCGGCGGCGCATTCGGCGAGCACGAACTTGGTGTTCTGGAAGTCCGCGACCGGCTTGCCGAACACGTGACGCGCCAGTACGTACTCCTTGGCGAAATCGATCGCCGCGGTGGCGGCCGAGGTGGTGCCGACACCGATCGAGAGCCGCTCGCGGGGCAGGTTCTGGCCCAGGTAGGTGAAGCCCTTGTCCTGCTCACCGAGCAGGTTCCCCACCGGAACCTGCACGTCGGTGAACGACAACTCGCTGGTGTCGCTGGCGCGCAGGCCGATCTTGTCCAGCTTGCGGCCGTATTCGAAGCCGGGGCTGTCGGTGGGCACCACCAGCAGGCTCAGCCCGAAGCGGCGATCCTCGGTGGGCGCGGACGTGCGGGCGGCCACCACGCACAACTCCGAGTTGAGCGCGCCGGTGATGAAGGTCTTGGCGCCGTTGAGGATGTAGTGCGTGCCGTCCTCGGAAAGCCGCGCGGTGGTCTTGATGCCGGCCAGGTCCGAGCCGGTGCCGGGTTCGGTCATCGCGATGCACAGCATGGTGTCGCCGGATGCGACGCCGGGCAGCCAGCGCTGCCTCTGCTCCTGGTTGGCCAGGCGCAGCAGATACGGCAGCACGATACCGATGCTCACGGTGTAGTGGCCGAAGGTGACCGCAGCCCGCGCGGCCTCCTCCGCCATGATCGCCTGGAACTTGAAGCTGGTCGGGCCGGCGCCGCCGTACTCCTCGGGAATGTCGAAGCTGGTCGCCCCGAGTTCGGCGAGCTTGTTGAACAGCTCGCGCGGAACCCGATTCGCCTTCTCCCAGTCGGCGTAGTCCGGGCTCACCTCCTTCGCGATGAAGGTGCGGATGGTGTCGCGGAAGGCTTCGTGCTCGTCGTTGTACACGGTGCGCTTCATGATGTTTCTCCTTGAGTTCGTGGGTCAGACGCGGTCGGCGGCGGTGTCGATCAGACGCGTCCCGCGTCGACCACCAGGCACTGGCTGTTGACGTAATCCGATTCGGGGGTGCACAGCAGGTACACCGCACCGGCGGCCTCGGCGGGGGTGCCGGGGCGGCCGAACGGAATCACCTTGGCCGCCATGGCCACCCGGTCGGCGTTCATGCCGACCTTGATGTCGCGGCCGTCGATGTTGAGGGTCGTGTCGTCGGTCGACACCGCGGCGGTCATCCGGGTGTGGATGAACCCGAACGCCACCGCGTTGACGTTGACGTTGTAGCGGCCCCACTCCTTGGCCAGGGTCTTCGTCAGCCCGATCAGGCCGGCCTTCGCCGCGCCGTAATTCGCCTGTCCCGCATTGCCGTAGAACCCGGACGTGGACGAGATGTTGACCACCTTGCGGTGATAGTCGGTGGGATTGGCCTTGATGTAGGGCTGGGCGGCGCGCAGGATCCGGAACGGTGCCTTCAGGTTGACGTCGAGGATCGTGTCCCACTGCTCGTCGGACATCTTCTGGATCACCGAGTCCCAGGTGTAGCCGGCGTTGTTGACGATGATGTCCAGCCCGCCGAACGACTCGGTCGCGGTGCTCACGAACCGTTCGGCGAAGCCGTCCTCGGCCACCGACCCGACACAGCTGACGGCCTGCCCGCCGGCGGCCTTGACGTCCTGCTTCGTCCGCAGTGCGACGTCGGCGTCGAGGTCGTTGACCACGACCGCGGCGCCCTCGGCCGCCAGCTTGAGCGCGATCTCCCGGCCGATCCCACGACCCGAGCCGGAGACGATCGCGACCCTACCCGCAAGACTTCCCATGATGTCGCCTTCCTGTTGCTGTGCGACGGTGAGCTCGATCTGTCCACGGACCCGATTGTGGCGCTCCGTGGAATCTGATTTCTCATTCACTTTACAACGCTAACTACCAGGTTGTCTAGTGTGTAGATCCAACTCAAGAATCTGTCGCCGATTCTGTGCCGTGGGTCGGGGGTGCGGATCACTGTGCCGAGGTGGATCGTCGCGGTCACGCAGGCACTGACCTTTACGGGCTGGGCTGCTCGCCGCGCAGAAAGGTCATTCCCAGGTCCCCGACGGCGTCGACGGTTGGACGAGGGTGGCGCGCCAGCGCGACCTCCTGGATTCCGTTGCCCAGGGCGACGAAAAGCATGCCTGCTTCCCGCTCGTCCAGGTCGGGCCGAACCTCTCTGAGCACTGCGTAACAGGCGTTGTAGTAGTCGGACCGGTGCCGGTTGATCCGGAGTCGATCGACGTCGGGCAGTGCGTCGGTTTCTCGGTTGAGGACCGCGATGATGTCGGCGTTGTCGAACACGGTCGCGGTGCACGATCGCAGAATCCGCCGTAGCGCATCGTCCGCAGACGTCGCGGATCCAATCGCCTCTTCCACCGCGAGCCCGAGTCTCGCGACGGCGTAATCGCAGGCATCGACGAGGATGTCGGACTTGCTGGCATACGTGCCGTACACCGTGGGCCCGGAGATCCCGGCCGTCGTGCCGATCTCGTCCATTCCGACGCCGTGATAGCCGTACATCCGGAACAGCTTTGCGCTGATATCGCGGATCTCGCGGCGCCGCAGGCGCGGTGGCGACCATTCTGCGCGCCGTACCGGCTCCGCGCAGGTAGGCGAACTGTCGGCAGGCGCGAGGAGCATCGCCACCAGCGCACTCGTGAACAGTTCGTGTTCCCGAGCGGCCTGGCGCGAGCCGGGCCGTTGCGCCAGGCTCGAGAGGATCCCGTTGACCAGACGCAGGCGGAGCGCCGCCTCGGTCGCCGAGACGGTGGGATTGGCGTTACGGATGGCGTCCTCCCACACGCCAGCCAAGTGCCGTCCTTTCGCGGCCAGCTCGTGCCGGGCCGCCTCGGTCAGCGAGTACCGCTCGCGGAGTGCGATCGCCACTCTCGCCGGCTGAGCCAGCGTGAGGGTCACGGCCGTTCGAACCTGTTCGGTCAGCCGTGACTCGGTGCCCGCGTCGTCGGGCACCTCGATCGCGGCGATGAATGCGTCGAGGGAGGACGTGACGATGCTCCGTAGGATGTCGTCCTTGCTGCTGAAGTGGCGGTAGATGGCGCCCGGCGTGACGCCGACGCGCTCGGCGATTTCCCCGACGCCGGTGCCCGCATAGCCCTTTTCCGCGAACAGTTCGGCCGCGACCATCTCGATGGTGGTCCGACGGTCCTTAGGCCGACGGGTGGGTTTGGTCGCGTCCTTCTTTGCCATGCCGCTCCGCTGCCTTCTCGGTGCTGGGCCGAATCGTCGCGCCGACGTTGCCACACCGCTCGTAGCAGATTGTAAACAAACGTTCGACGATGGTGGGGGAACTCGCGCGGACGAGCCTCGAAGTCGGCAGGCTGGAGATTCAGGTCGCAAAGTATGCCATCGTTTGGTGGTCGGTGCGGCGGACCACAACGTCGCTTGTACTCGATGGGCCGCCGTGACGCGCGGCAATCGTTCCGAAAGTGACTGTTGACACGGCAGGCCGGGATCCTGCAAAGTAAAGAGGCGTTTCAACGAAGGTGTTTTGTAGGGGCGTCTCGGATCCTTCGCCGCTTGCCGCGCGCAGGCGCGGTTAGAGACGACGGCTACCCAGCCGGCCGTGAAGAGTCGTTCGAGGGGCACGCGCGTGTTTCGGACCGCGCGGCGCTTCGATCAGAACCTTCGTGAACCCACCGACCCTCTCCGGTCTCGTCGGTCCCGCCTTGCGGTGCCGATCGCCGGTGTCTGACCCAACAGCAAAGGATTCTCGTGAGTACCAGTGAATACACCGCCCCCGCGGAGCCGGGAGTCGGTGCTCGCACCCGCCCGAACGTCGTCAGTCGCGCACGCGCCTGGCAGATGACGGTGTTGCTCGCCTCCCTCTATGTCATCAACTATGCGGACAAGGCGATCTTGGGCATCATCGCTCAGCCATTGGCCCGTGAACTCGGTTTGACGTCCGCGCAGATCGGGCTCGTCGGCAGCCTGTTCTTCCTCGCCTTCACGATCGGTGGTTTCTTCGCCGGCGCCATCAACCGGTACACGACGCTGCGCTGGGCGTTGCTCGCTCTCGCCGCGGCATGGTCGGTGGTGATGCTGCCGCTGGTGCTGGCGGCGAGCATGACGATGCTGATCGTCTGCCGCATGCTGCTCGGACTGGCGGAGGGACCGAGTGCCGCACTCGTCCACACGGCCGCGTACTCGTGGCATCCGGCGGTCAAGCGCGGTCTCCCGAGCGCGTTCATCGCCTCGGCGGCATCCGTGGCGAAGATCGCGTTGGCGCCGGCGCTGGCGTACATCACCATCGAGTTCGGGTGGCGTACCGCCGTCGTGTCGCTGACGATCCTCGGTGTCGCGTGGATGCTGGTGTGGACGGCCACCTGGACTGAAGGTCCTTTTACGAAGAAGGTGGCGACAACCGCCGCTGACACCGCGGTGGCCGACGTCGAGCCGAGCGTGCCGTGGGCCCGAATCCTGCTTTCGCGCACGTTCGTTTCGTGTGCGGTCCTCATCGCATCCGTCTACGCGCTGTCCACCGTCGTGCTCACGTGGTTGCCGTCGTACTTCGAACTCGGTCTCGGCTACTCGGCCCTGCAGGCCGGGTCGATGTTCGCGATTCCGTCGATCATCGCCCTGGTGCTGATGTTGTCGAGCGCGACGGTGACCGACAGGCTCTTGCAGCGTGGCGCCACCTCCCGCACCCTGCGCGCCGTCGTTCCGGGGATCGCCGTCCTGATCGGCGGAGCCGCCCTCGTCTTCCTCCCGCAGATCGGCACTCCGGCGCTCGCGGTGGTGGCGGTGTCGATCGGATACGGGTGTGTCGCTGCAGTGGTTCCGCTGCTCAACGCGGCGATCTCGGAACTGTGCCCGCCGCAGCAGACGGCAGGCACGATGGGCACGTTCCTCGCGCTCATGGCGGTCGGTGGATTGATCGCGCCCTTCGCGACCGGCCTCCTGGTCGACCACGCCGCCACCAAGGCGGAGGGCTATGCCCAGGCGTTCCAGTACGTCGGCATCGCCGGCATCATCGGTGCCGTGCTGGTGCTCGTGTTCGCGAATCCGGAACGAGACAAGGCCGCCATTAGGGGCCGCTGATCGCCGATCCCCGCGTCGAAGTCAGACGCAAACCACAGGACTGCCCGCCTCCGATCAGGAGGTGGGCAGTTTGCTGATTCCTACCGCGGTACCGCCGGGCCGGAAACCGCCCTGCCGAACTCGGGCGGGACGAGGAGCGGCAGACAGCGTGGGCGTGGGCGCTCGACGTCACCGACGTGCGGAGTCGCGTCCCCACGCTGACGCCAGTACTGTTGCGCGCGGATACCAGGGTCGCCGATCACCGCCGCCGCAGATCCGGGTGGAGGTTCCGGGCCTGCCTCAGCTTGTCATTCCGACCCGCGCTGATGGGTTGTGCCACAGTGGAAGATGTGGCCGGCGAAGAGATAACCGAACCGATGGTCGACATGCTGATCATCGGGGCGGGCCCGGCTGGGCTCTACGCGGCCTACTATGCCGGATTCCGCGGGTTCTCCGTCGCGGTTATGGACTCGTTGCCGGAGCTCGGCGGGCAGGTCTCCGCGCTGTACCCGGAGAAGCTGATCTACGACGTGGCCGGCTTTCCCGCGGTCAAGGGCCAGGACCTGGTCGATGCGCTGGCAGAGCAGGCCGCCTCGGCCGACCCGAAATATCTGCTCGGGTATTGCGCAGACGAGCTGGTCGCCGTCGACGACCATGTCCGGATCACCACGGACGACGGGTTGGTTGTGGCCGCCAAGACTGTGCTGATCACCAGCGGCATCGGATCGTTCACGCCGCGACCGCTGCCGGGCGCCGACGGCTGGGAGAACCGCGGACTGATGTACTTCGTTCCGCGGCTGGACGACCTCGCGGGCCTCGAAGTGCTGATCGTCGGCGGCGGCGACTCGGCGTTCGACTGGGCGCGCAGCCTCGAACCGATCGCCAAAACCGTGACTCTCGTGCACCGGCGCAACCTGTTTCGCGCGCACAAGAGCACCGTCGAGACCGTCCGCGCGTCCTCGGTGCAGGTGCTGACCCCCTACGAGGTGGCCGCGATCCACGGCACCGACCGGATCGAGGCGGTGGACGTGTCCGACAACTCCACCGACCGGATCCTGAAGCGGCTGCCGGTCCAGGCGGTGATCGCGGCGCTCGGCTTCCACGCCGACCTCGGGCCGATCGCCAACTGGGGGCTGGAGCAGCGCAAGCGCCACATCCGGGTCGACGCCGCGATGCGCACCAACCTGCCGCGGGTGTTCGCCGCCGGCGACATCGTCGACTACGACGGGAAGGTCAAGCTCATCTCGGTCGGCTTCGGCGAGGCGGCTACGGCGATCAACAACGCCGCGGTCGTCATCAACCCCGCGCTGCACGTCTTTCCCGGCCACTCGACGGATCCATAGCGCTACCTCGCACAGCGAGGCTAGTGGCCATTGAGCCGAGCCGGTGCCGGTTCGATCGGGGCACTTTCGGGCAGGATGCCGCTATCCCATCTCCCAGGTCTCCACCACGGCGAGGTTGTAGACCTTTGGAGGGCCGTCCATGAGCTGGCTCAGGCGACCAAAGAACTCTTGTGTCTCAGGGCGATTGGAAGCTTCCATGGCAGCTTCGGCCGACTCGAACTCAATCATGCTGAGGAAGTATCCGCGTCTGTCTGTGTCGGCGGTAACTTTCCCTCTGAGCGGTTTCGCTACGCCCGTCGCCTGTGCCGATTGCTCGCGAAACTCCTTTCCCAGAGCCTGCAGCTCCTCGATCCGCGACGTTTGATACTCGATGATCTGAATGAATGCCATCCTCCACCCGCCAGTCGGCGTCGACGGTGGGCCGCCATGGCGAAACTTCGCCGTGGTCGACCTCCGATCGATTCAGTCCCGACCCGGTTCAATCATGCGCGCTCCGAGCACGTACTCGCTGGCTATCTGCCGTTCTGGGCGAGGTCCTGTCCCGTACCCCGTTGACCTGGCTGAGCATCGGACCCACCACGGCCAGCCCGGCTGCGGTGAAGACCGAAGTGGACAAGCTGGCCTTTCTGCGCCGCTTTGACGCGCACACCCTGGATCTGTCGATGCTTCCGGCGGAGCGGCGCCGCTTTCTCGCCGGCGTCGGCCGAGGCTTGATCGCCCAGGCACTGGCGCGGCGGGAGCTGGAATGGCGCTACCCGATTCTGTTGACACTGCTTTCACAGTCCGCCGTCGACGTGCTCGACGAGGTGCTGCTGCTCTTCGACCAGGCCGTGTCCGGACGGGAGTTGGCGGCGAACTAGCGGAACTCGACGGCGCGGTGGCGGCGGTGCAGCGCGGAGATCACGGTGCCATCGGTGGTGTCGAACGCGGCGAACAGGGTGGTCCTGCCGGGGCACTGGGGCCCGCGCACATATGTTCGGGCTTGCCGGCGGCAAACGGCCCCGGCCGGGTGCAGGCGGTTGCTGCGTCCAGGCGAGATCGTCGCAGTGCGGGTGACGTCGATCCAATTGGAGGCCGTGCGGGATCTGGCGCGCGCCCGCGAGGACTGCTGGGCCGGCTTCCGGCAGCCCACGCGAAGCTACGGCGACGGGCTCCGCAACCCCGGCGTGTCTGCGATCGAGACGCCGGGGGCGCCGAGTCACGCCGCGAGCATCTCCTCCTCGTCGAGGGCGGCCGACGCCGGTGCCGGGATGAGCCCGAGCCGCCACAGGGCGTCGAGGCACTTCTCGATGAACCCGCGGTCGAGGTGCGGCACCTCCGGACCGACCGGCAGGCGACGGACCGCGTCCTGGAAGGCCGTGCTGCTCGGCAGCGCTTCGTGCGCGTTCCACGGCTGGCGCAGCGAATCCAGCACGGCCAGCGACGTGTGCTGGCGCTGCTCGACGGGCAAGGCCGTCAGCTTCTCCTCGAAGCGTTCCACCCACCGGCGATGGTCGCGCACCCGCTCCACCGAGTATCCGGCCGCCTCGATCCAGTCGACGAAGACGTCCATCGACAGGCCGTCGTCCACGTGATGGTTGAAAACGTGGAAGGTCCGGAACTCGCGACTGGCTTCGCCGCCGATGTCGGCGATCGCCGCGGCGACGAAATCCACCGGCAGGCCGTCGTAGTGGGCGGGCTGGCGGTGTCCGTCCGAGTCGAGTCCGTAGAACGACTCGGGCGCGAGGCCGGTCGTGACGACGCTGAAGAGCAGGCGGGTGAACACGTCGGCCACGTTGATCTGCCCGCTGCACCCGCGGTGCGCCAGCATCATGTCCCCGCGGAACACGTTCACCGGCAGCCCGAAGCGGCGGTGCGCGCTGTGCAGGAGGTGCTCGGCGGCCCACTTGCTGATCGCGTAGCCGGTGCCGTAGGCATTGCCGAGGGGAAGCCGTTGCAGCAGTGGGGAGTCCTCGCCGTTGCGTTCGGTGGTGTCGAGCAGCCGCGTGGTTGCGACCGTGGACACGAAATCGATGCCCTTCTGTCGCTCAGTGATGGCGAGCCTGACCAGTTCGGCGGTGCCGACGACGTTGGGCTCGAACAGGTCCGAATAGGGCAGCATGTGGTTGACCAGCGCGGCCGGGTGCACGATGTGGTCCACCTCGCGGGCGAGTCGATCGAACACGCCGTCGCTGACGCCGAGTCGCGCTGCCGCCACGTCGCCGACGATGACCTCGAGATGCCGCTCGGCCAGCGCGCGGAAGCGTTGCGCGAGAGCAGGATCGGCGCCGTCGAACGCCTCGACGAGCCGGCGTGTGGCGGCGTCGTGGTCCGCGGCCCGGATCAGGCAGATCAGCTTCCCGTCGACGTTCGCGAGTCGCTCCAGCCATTCCAGGCACAGGAAGCGACCGAGGTAGCCGGTCGCGCCGGTCAACAGCACCGTTCGCGCCTGCGCCGCCGGTGCGGTCGTCGCGGCCTGCTCGAGCGTGTCCGCGTCGAGGAACGCGGTGATATCGAGGTCCTTGGCATCCACACGTCGCGCACCCTCGCCGTGCACCGCGGCGAACGTCGGCCGGTCACCCTGGTCGTCCGCGAGCGCGGCCTTGATAATTCGGGCCCATTGCCGGGGGTTGCCGGCCGGGCTCAGGATCGCGTTGACCGGCAGCGTCACGCCGAAGATGTCGCCCAGCAGCGCGGAGAAGCCCGTCGCACCGAGCGAGTCACCGCCGAGGTCGCCCCAGCTGTGCGGCTGTGCCACGTCGACGCCCTGGATCCCGAGCGTGGCCTCGACGGCCTTGCCGACCTTCTCCAGAACACTGAGCGCGCTGTTGGGGTCCTGCAGGGCCATGAGGTCGTCGTTCTGCTTGCGTTCCGATTCGGCGTAGAGTGCCTCCAACCGATCGCCGTACTTGCGTTCGAGATTCGGCCGCATCCGCTTGTGCAGGCCCGACAGCAGGCCGTTCTCGTGGGTGAACGGCTCGGTCTCGACGATGAAGTCGCGGGGGATTTCGAACGACTTCAGGTCGTTGGCGTCCGCGACGGCTTTGAGTTCGCTGCGAATCAACGCGCGCACCTGCGCGTCGCTGGGGCGCTCGCCGAGCCGGGCGAAGACCACGTCGGGGTTCGGAACGACGACGGCCAGCAGGTATGACCGCGTCGAGTTCCCGTACACGTAGATCTGCGCGATGACGGGGCTACCGTCCTCGTAGGTGGTGCCGAGCGCACCGGCGGCGATGTACTCGCCCTGCGACAGCTTGAGTACGTCGTTTCGGCGGTCGATGTAGACGACGTGGTCGGGTCCGCGTTCTTCCATGATGTCGCCGGTCAGCAGGTAGCCGTCCTCGTCGAACAGCGCCGCGGTCGCGTCCGGACGCTTGAAGTAGCCGGGCACGGTCTGCGTGGTCTTCACGCACAGCTCGCCGCGCGGGTACGGCTTGTCGGTGACGTAGTAGCCGAGTTCGGGAACGTCGCGCAGCCGGTAATCGAGCACCGACGGACGCACGATCCGATCGCGGACGGTGATGTTCGAGCCGGCCTCGGTCGAACCGTAGCCATCGAGGAACGCGACCTGGAAGCAGTCCTTGACGAAACGCTGGACCTCGGGGGTGGTCGGCGCGCTGCCCACGGTCACCAGGGCCAGGCGATCGCCCAGGAAAGTGTGCCGCATGTCTGCCATCACCTGGGTGCGCACCGCATCGGGATCGGTCTGCCCGCCGCGCTGGCGTCGCACGACCTCGCCCAGGTAGTGCCGGTGGACCAGCTCGAGGACGCGCGGGAATGCGAGCATTTCGGTCGGTCGGACCAACCGGATGTCCTCGAACAGCATGGACAGATCCGGCTTGGTCGTGAAGTAGGCCGTCCCGCCGCGCGTGAGTGTGCTGAACACCATCATGCGACCCGCCAGGTGATTCATCGGCGCAAAGCACATCCGCACCAGCGGAACCGTCGCCAAGCCGAAGGTGAACTGGCCCTTCATGATCCGTTCCGGAATGATCGCGCCCTTGGGCCTTCCGGTGCTGCCGGAGGAATGCAGAATCATCGCCATGCGCTCGTCGGTGTCCTCGGTCGCCGGCACGAACTCCCACGGCGTGGACTCGCCGACGGCGATCAGCTCGTCGAGCGTGGTCAGCGCGGCCGCGCACCCGGACTCGGTCAGCACCGCGCGCGCGGCGGCGTACTGCTCACGATCGTCGTCCACGCGTTCGTCGTAGTCGATGACGACGACGCTGCGGATCGACCCGTGCGTGCCCGCCAATCGGGCGGCCAGCACCACGTCGGCGACCGTCGCCACGACCGCCGTCGGCTCGGTGTCGGCGAAGACACCGTCGAGATCGGCGCCGGCCAGGGTGCTCTGCAGCGGAACGCTCACCGCCTGGGTGTAGGTACACGCCAGTTCGATGACGGTGTAGTCGATGCCGCTGAACCCGAGGATGTTGACGAACTCGCCGGGGCGGACGCGATGCTGCTCGTGGTGGCGCCACGCGTTGGCCAGACCCTTGACGCGGTGGTGCACCTCGTCGTGGGTGACCGTCGTGAAGCTCGGCAGGTATGCGCGGGTGGCGCGGCCGGTTTCGGCGTCGCGCACGACCTCGAATGCGCGCGCG
Source organism: Aldersonia sp. (assembly GCA_036524855.1). Lineage (GTDB taxonomy): Bacteria > Actinomycetota > Actinomycetes > Mycobacteriales > Mycobacteriaceae > Aldersonia. Next base: position 11,485 of record DATDBL010000268.1, read on the forward strand.
CCCAATGCCGGGCGGTCGGCGAAGCCGTCCAGCGCGGTGGCGACGATTTGCGCCAGCGACAGTCCCGGCTCCGATAGTGCGTCATAGACCTCGGGGTCCGGCATCAGTTGCTGCAGCTGAGTATCCGTGGCAGCCAGGTCCATGATTCGTTTCGCGTAGCGAGGCAGGTCGGTCTGGGTCGACGTCATCGTGTTGTGTCCTTCGGATGCGGGGTTTCGGGGTCGGCGCAACCCTCGCGTCACGCGCGGTGCGGCCCGAACAACAATTTACTTACCCTTACGAACTATGTCAACACCTGTGCGGGATGTGGCGGCGAACGGCGATGTTGCCGACCTGGCGATCACTTTTGCGCGGCGGTGACCCAGCGGTTGCCCGAGCTGACGGTCGGCCGTCGCGGAGTCGGCGGTTGTGCACGCAAACGTCGAGTAGCGGCGGCGTGCATAACCGCTGACTCGAGCGGCGGAGGGCCCCCTCGGTGGGCCGTTTACTCGAACGCGGCGAGCACCACACACACCGGCGACGCGGTCGCCATGCTCTCCCCGGTCGCCGTCAACGCGCCGGTCTCGGGGTCGATCAGGTGCGTGTCGATCGTGTGGGCGCGTTCGTGCGCGACGTACAGGCGCGACCCGTCGAGCGCGAAATGCCGCGGCCGGATCCCGCCGGTGGGGTGCCACCCGCCCTGCTCGAACCCGGCTACACCATCGACGGCGAAGCGTTCGCAATGCACCGCAAACAGCAGGAGTCCATGCTGCACGGCAACATCGTCTTCCTCTCCCGCACCGAACTGTTCCGCTACGGGTCCGAATTCCACGAGATGATCGTCGACTGCGCTCACAACGCCTATCTGTCCGACGCCGTCAAACGCGTCAACCGGATGCGCCGGCTGATCGAATACAACCATCAGGCCGACCGTTCCCGGCTGGTCACCCAGGCCACCGAACACCTGCACCTGCTCGATCTCCTCGAGTCCGGAAGAAACGACGAGGCCTCCCGGTTCCTCTACCAGCACCTCGACACCGTCCGCGAGACGAAGACCGCCATCCCCAGCCCGCAGAGCGGCTGCGACGACCACGGACACCGGCCGGCGGATTCCAGACCACGACAGACCCCGACACTCACGGGTCGGGTGGACGCGAAGTCGTATGCTGCGACTACTGTCCTCGACCGAGCCGGAGCCCCTGATCCCATGACCGATGCCGCGGCGTTCGTGCGGCGCCGCGATCCCGATCGCAAGGAGAAGATCCTCGCGGCGGCCGCGGAGTTGGTGGCGGGCCGTGGCTTTCACTCGGTGTCGATGGCCGACATCGGTGCTCGCGTCGGCATCAGCGGGGCGGCGGTGTATCGGCACTTCGACAACAAGAACACCCTGTTGTTGGCTCTGTTCGATCGTTCGCTCGACGGATTGCTGAGCGAGGAGTCCGCGATCGTCACCGGTCGCGACGACGTTCCCGGCGCCCTGCGCGCCCTCATCGAGCGTCAGGTCGACTTCGTGGTGGACGAGCGTGAGTTCGCGCGGGTCTACTACCGGGAGGTTGAGCATCTCTCGCCGGACGACCAGGTCCGCCTGCGGCGCAAGCAGCGTCAGTACGTGGAGGAGTGGGTGCACCTCGTTCGCGAGCTCGACGATTCGTTGGACGAGTCGGCCGCTCGCGTGCTGGTCCATGCGACGATCGGCACGATCCAGTCCGCTCTGGTGCACAACGTCGGGATGCCCGACGATCGGCTCAAGGCGATGCTGCTTCGGGCGGCGTACGCCGTGATCGGACTTCCCGTCGTGGACGCCCGATAGGCGGCCCAGGGCGGTTTGTTATTCATGAGTAACTTCTGAGCGGACGAGAGTTGACGGCCAAGCGTGGCCCGACGGTTGTCGACCTGCAGAGTCGCGTGCCAGTGAGTGCACGAGCCTGTCTCAACAAAAGGTCTTTTGGTCTGATAGTTAATGGTGTATAACTTTTACGAAGCGGTGATGCAGACCGCGACCGAGCCGAAGGGACACTTCCATGACTGTCAGCGCAGATCCCGACCACGACGAGCGCGTGCGTGCGTTCCGCGAGTCCGGGTACTGGGGCGGGTCGACGTTCGTCACCGCGATCGACTGGTGGGCCGACGTCGATCCTCACAGGCCGTACCTGTCCGACGGTGAATCTGCCTACAGCTACGGCGATTTCCGGCACACGGCATGGAACCTTGCCGCAGGGCTCGTGGGCATGGGCGTACGTCCGGGTGACCGTGTGGTGGTCCAGTTGCCGAACTGGAACGAGTTCTTCCTGCTGTATGCGGCGCTGAGTCGGATCGGGGCGGTGATGGTGCCGGTGGTGTCGGTCTACCGCGAACACGAGGTCCAGTTCATCATCGAGAATTCGGGCGCGGTCGGGGTGATCACGGCGGGGGAGTTCCGCGGCTTCGACCACGCGGCGATGGCCGAGAGGATCGTCGCCGCGGTTCCCGGGGTGTCGTTCCTGGTCACCGCGCGCGCCGCTGCGGGCGAGGGGCGAATCGATCTCGCGGAACTGACGGGCGCGCGACACGATGCGACGACTCTGCCGCCGGCGCCGTCGGCGGACGATCCGCACCTGATTCTCTACAGCTCGGGCACCGAATCCCGGCCCAAGGGCTGCCTGCACACCTGGAACACGGCGTCGTTCCTGCCCAAGCAGGCGGTGCCGGTGCTGGGTATGACCCGCTCGGACGTGATGTTCGTGCCGTCGCCCGTCGCGCACACACTCGGGTTGACGATGGGCGTGATGGCCCCGACCATCGCCGGCGCGCAGGCGCACCTGCTCGACGTGTTCAGCCCGGCCGCCGCGCTGGAACGCATCGATGCCTACGGATGTACTGGTACCGCGAGTCCCGCACCGTTCATCCGGATGCTGCTCGATGCCTACGACCCGGCGGTGCACGACGTGTCCCGGTTGCGGTTCTGGCTCACCGCGGGGGCACCGATCCCGGCCTCGCTGGTGCAGGAGGCGCAGGACCGATTGTCGGGGTGCCGGGTCGTCAGCGCCTACGGCTCGAGCGAGATCATGATGGCGACGGTGTGCCGTCCCGAGGACTCGGTGCAGAAGGTCGCGACCTCCGACGGTGCACCGGTGCCGGGTGTCGAGTTGCGCATCGTGGACGTCGACGACCGGCCCGTCGCGCCCGGCGGCGAGGGCGAGATCCGCTACCGCGGACCGGGCCGCATGCTCGAGTACTGGGGACGTCCCGAACTGACCGCCGACGGTCAGGACAGCGAGGGATGGCGGCGCACAGGCGATCTCGGCCGGATCGACGACGACGGATACCTACGTGTCACCGGCCGGATCAAGGACATCATCATCCGTGGCGGATTCAACATCAGCGCCCGCGAGATCGAGGAGGCGCTGCTGCTGCACCCGTCGGTCGCCGACGTCGCGGTGGTCGGACTTCCGGATCCGGGTGTCGGCGAGCGGGCCTGTGCCGTTGTCGTGGCCCGAGACGACACTCGCCTGAGTCTCGACGACGTGCGCCGCCACCTCGCCGAAGAACACAAGATTGCCGTCTGGAAGATCCCCGAACGCATCGAGTACGTCGCCGAGTTCCCCCGCACCGCCACCGGCAAGATCCAGAAATTCGACCTGCGCGCCCGCTACGGCAGCACCGACTGACGAGGAGAATCTCCCATGCCCTACCAATCCATCTATGCCCCTGGCTTGTTCGACGATCAAACCGTCGTCGTGACCGGCGGCGGGAGCGGGATCGGCCGGTGCACGGCCCACGAACTCGCCTCGCTCGGTGCCTACGTCGCCCTGGTCGGCCGCAACCCGGACAAACTCGCCCGAGTCCGCGACGAAATCGTCGAGGACGGCGGATCGGCCTCGACGCACGTGGCCGACATTCGCGACGAAGAGGGAGTAGTCGCGGTGATCGACGCCGTCGTGCGCGAGCGGGGCCGCATCCACGGTCTGGTCAACAACGCGGGCGGCCAGTACCGCGCCCCGCTGAAGGACATCTCCACCAAGGGTTTCGAAGCGGTCGTGCGCAACAACCTGACCGGCGGGTTCATCGTCATGCGGGAGGTGTTCAACCGGTCGATGGCCGAGCACGGCGGTTCGATCGTGAACATGATCGCCGACATTTGGCACGGCTGGCCGCACTTCTCCCATTCGGCCGCCGCGCGGGGCGGCATGTTCACCCTCAGCGAGAGCGCCGCGACCGAATGGGCCGCGGCCGGTGTGCGGGTCAACACGGTCGCACCGGGATCGATCGCCTCGAGTGGGCTCGACACCTACGACGAGAAGGACCGCGAGTTCATCCAGCGCGAGGTCACTCCCGGTATCCCGTTGCAGCGCTTCGGTACCGAGGCCGAAGTGTCTGCCGCGATCGTCTACCTGCTCTCGCCGGCCGCCCTGTTCGTCACCGGCACCTGCCTGCGCATCGACGGCGGCGCCCCCAACGCCCGCCGCGGCTGGTGGCAGCTGCAACCCGCCGTGCACAACGAACCCTTCGACGGCTTCCACCGCTCCACCGCCCCCGAGATCCTCGCCGCGGTCTCGTCCTAGCCAATAAGGAGACATCATGTCCAAAGTCGTCTACGACAAGCGCGGCCCGGTCGCGCACATCCGGCTCAACCGCCCGGAGGTCAAGAACGCCATCGACCTCGAAACCCATCACCTGCTGCGCGAGATCTGGGCCGATTTCGCCGCGGACGATAGCCTGCGCGTCGCCGTGCTCACGGGTACCGGCGACGCCTTCTGCGCCGGCGCCGATCTCAAGACCCACGTCCCCACCTGGAGCGACGGCGGCCCGATGCTGGCCCGCAACAAACTGCCCGACGGATTCGCCGGCGGTATCACCCGTGGCCAGCACCGCATCTACAAGCCCATCGTCGCCGCCCTCAACGGTTGGGTGCTCGGCGGCGGCCTCGAATTGGCCCTGGCCTGTGACATCCGGATCGCTTCGGAGAAGGCGCAGTTCGGCTCGTTCGAACTGCGCCGCGGGATGCACCCCGCCGACGGTGGCATCGTGCGCCTGGTCAACACCGCCGGCGTCGGGATCGCGCTGGAGATGGAACTGACCGGTGAACCGATCGACGCCCACCGGGCCCTGCACGCCAACCTGGTCTCACGCGTCGTGCCCCACGACGAACTCGAAACCGCCACCGACGATCTCGTCGCGAAGATCCTGCGCAACGACCAGAAGGCTATGGAATCGGCGAAGGAGACCATCTTCGAGGTTATCGGACGACCCCTCGACGACCAACTCAAACTCGAAGCACTGCTCGGCTACGCGCTCTGCGGCGGCAACCCTGTCATCAGCGAACGCTCCGCCCGGTTCTTCGACAAGACCGACCCAGGCCGGGCCGGCAGCCACCCCGTCGCCCTCGAACCCGAGTCCGCCTGAGCCGCCGAGGTACCGATGAGCGCCGCGGCGTCCACCGAGTTCCGCTGCTACGCCACGGACGTGGAATATGATTCCGCGTGTTCGACGTGGGCAACGGCGGCGGGGTTCTGGTCAGCCACGGTCTCCAAGCCCAAGGAACGGACCGGCGTCGACCGACTCCGCTGTCCTTCACGCCTCCGAAGGGTGCTGCGGCGTCGGGCTGGTAGCGGTTGATGCCGATCGTCCCGGTCCGGACCCGGTTCGCAACTTCGCGGCCGCGCTGCGGATCGCTGGTCCAGACCGAACCGCCGAGACCGTAGTCTGAGTCGTTCGCGATCGTGACCGCGTCATCGACGTCGGTGTAGGCAATGATCGACAGGACCGGCCCGAAGATCTCTTCCTGGGCAATGGTGGACCGGTTGTCGACATCAGCGAACACAGTGGGTTCGATGAACCAGCCACGGTCGATGTTGCTCGGGCGCCCACCCCCCCACCACAAGTCGCGCGCTCTCGCCGCCCTTGCCCTTGGCGATGTGCCCCTCGACCCGGTCGCGGTGGGTCTGGGAGGCAATCGGTCCGATCTGTGTCGCAGGGTCGAGCGCGTCACCGATCCGCAGGGAGGACGCGAGTGCCGCGACGGTATCGACGACCTCGTCGTAGCGCGACCTGGGTGCGAGGATCCTGGTCGGATCGGCGGATCGGATCGACGATGGCTTCCTGGCGGTCGAAGGCCTCCGCGTTGGTCCAGTCGGCGGACTCGATGATCACCTGCTTGGCCGCCCGTACGGCAAGTGGGCCGTTGACGGCGATGAGCGAGGCGAACGTCAGCGCGGCGTCGAGCGCTTCTCCGGCCGACGTGATGCGGTGATCAGGCCATGTTCGGCGCACTACGCGGCGGATAGGCGTCGTCCGGTCAGCACCGCCTCCATGGCCAGGGCGTAGTGAAGTCGGGTGGGCAACCGCAGCAGTCCGCCGCCAGCCGCGGTCAGTCCACGTTGGACCTCGGGCAGGCCGAACACGGCGTTGTCCGCGGCGACCACGAGGTCACAGGCCAGGGCGGTCGTGGCAGGGCTGCGTTCGCCGGAAGCCGCGGTTAGGCGGCGTCGATGCTGATGGTGAGTCGTTGGCCGCAGGCGCGGGCGAGACGTCTAGCAACTCGACGGTCGGGATGCGTGCTCCGGATTCGATGGCGGCGATCGCGGACTGCGTGGTGCCCATTCGGCGGGCGAGTTCGGTCTGGGTGAGGCCGGCGGCCTGACGGGCGCGGTAAGCGGTCTCGGCCAGTTCCATCGCCAGACCCGCGGCTGCGTACGCCTCGTCGAACACCGCCTGCTCGTCGGGGGCTAGCTCTGCGAGGATCTGCTCCCGGCGGTCGGTGTAGTTGCTCATGTGTTCACTCCTTGCCTCGATGTCGGCGCAGTATGTCCCGTGCTCGTTGCACTTCCTTGCGCTCGCTGCTGCGTTGCTTGCGGAATGTGATCAGGGTGATGACGCGATGCTCGGGCTCGACGGTGTAGGTGATGCGCTGGTTCACCTGTTCGCACCGGAATCGCAGTTCCCACAGGTGATCGTCCAGCTTCCGGCTATGCGGCATCTGCAGTGCGCTGCCGCGCGCGGCGAGCAAGTCGAGCGGCCGGATCGCCTGCGCCTTGCCCTTGGTCGATAGGGCTGCGAGCCATTCGTCCACCTCCTCGCTCAGTTCGACGTGCCACGGCTGATCGTCTCGACTGCAACGTCCTCATCCTCGGCGCCGCCGACTGACCGCGCCTCGGGAACATCCCGGATAGTCGGCACCGCGACGGCGGTGCGCATGAGTGGACCCGCCTACGCCTCCATCCCCGCAACCTCACGCCAGTGCGCGTGCGCGGCAGGTGCCCACTCCGACCGGAGATCGCGCAGTCGTTTCGCCGCGTGCACGCCGGGCCAGTCGGGCAGGAGGACCGCCGGCAGTCGGGGGTCCACGTACGGCATCCGGCGCAGCGCCTCGGCGAGGTGCAGATGCGCGAAGAGCAGGTCGTCGCCGCGTTCGAAGGTGTGCGAGTCGAAGCGGGTAAGCAGTTCGTCGTACCGTTTCTCGGCCGCGTCGAGGTCCCAGGATCGGCGGACGAGTTCCTGCTCGGTGATGCCGAGATCGGCTGGCGTACCGACGAAGGCGATGGTGCTGTCGGTGAGGCCGAGCGCGTCGATCGTGCGTTCGGCTTCCGCGGCGCGGCTGACGTGCGGCGTCACCCACAGTCCCGGGATCGGGTTGCCGAACCCCGCCCAGTGCAGCGCCGCATACAGTTTCTTGCGCGCCGCGCGGCGCGACTCCGAGATCGGCACGTTGAGGATCAGCCAGCGCCCGTCCCACTGGGTGATGTCCACGTCCGTGGAGAACACACGGATGTCGCCCTCGGTGAAGAGCCGGTGCGCCTTGTCGGTGAGCCGCCATTCGGTTTCTCGGCCGTTGCGTTCGGCCGCGATGAGGCCGGACGTGCCGGTGCGGGCGATCGCCTGCCGTGCCGCGGATTCGCCGAACCCGAGGCCGTTGAGCACGTACAGCAACGCGGCGGTGCGCACCGGCCGGTCGTACGGCTCGACGAGGTCGCCGAGCACGGTGACGAGCACCGAGCGGGCGCTCGATGGCGGGGGAGCGTCAGGGTCGTACTGGTCGGGTTCGGCCACAGTTGTCATCGTCGCTCATTGCTCGTGCTCGTCGCCAGTGACGCCCCAGTCCCGGAAGACCGCGGCATTGTCCGAGCCGGGGATCCGGGGAGCGCGATAGGCGGACCGTGGGGATGCCGCGAAGCGTGGCGCGACCGCCGGTTGGCGTTGCCCGAATGCCTCGACGATGGTTTCACGCGCGGCGATGTGCGGGTGTTCGGCAACCTCGTCGAGCGCGAGAACGGGTGTGACGCAGGCGTCGAGGTGCGCGAAGTGGTCGACCCACTCGTCGCGGGTCCGACCGCCGAACGCTTCTTCGAAGAGCTTGCGCGTGCTCGGCCACGTGGCGCGGTCGTACTGGTCGGGGAGTTCGCTGAGACCGAGTCCCTCGAGCAGCTGTGCGTAGAACGCGGGCTCGACCGCGCCGACAGCGACGTAGCGTCCGTCCGCGCATTCGTAGGTGTCGTAGAACGGCGCCGCGCCGTCGATCACGTTGGTTCCTCGCTCGGACGACCACAGGCCGTTCTCGGTCAGGGTCCAGAACATGGTCATGAGCGTGCTGACGCCGTCCAGCATCGCGATGTCGACGACGTCACCGGTTCCGGTGCGTTCACGTCGGTACAGGGCGGCGAGGATCCCCATGATTGCCAGCATCGACCCGCCACCGAGATCGGCGACGAGGTTCAGCGGGGCCAGCGGGCGCTCGCCGCGACGGCCGATCGCGTGCAGCGCGCCACTGAGCGCGAGGTAGTTGATGTCGTGCCCGGCGTAGGGCGCCAACGGCCCGGTCTGTCCCCAGCCGATGATTCGCGCGTACACCAGCCGCGGGTTGCGGTCACGGCAGACCTGCGGCCCGATCCCGAGCCGCTCGGCGGTGGCCGGTCGGTAGCCCTCGATCAGGACATCGGCCCGGTCGACGAGGCTCAACACCGTCTCCAGGTCCGCCGGGTCCTTCAGATCGGCGCCGACCGACCGCCGGTTGCGCAGCCCGGCGTCCTTCTCCACCGGCACGAGTTGTGCGGCCCCGCCGGGGCGTTCGACCCGGACGACGTCGGCGCCGAGATCGGCGAGCAGCATCGCCGCGTGGGGCGATGGCCCGATGCCGGCGAGTTCGACGACCCGTAGTCCCTCGAGCGCACGATCCATCAGATTCCTCCGAATTCAACATTTGACAGTATTTGCAAGTTAGTGTCCAGTATCGTATTATCAGTGTCAACGACGCCGCGGCACAGCCCTCCGCGGTCGTACTACGAGCCGAGGACCAGACGTGAACGAACCGAGTCCGGACATGATCGCGACACTGAAGTCCGTTGCCGACGACCCCGTGGCCTACGCGCAGGAGTGGAAAGCTCGAACCGGCGGACGAGTCATCGGCTCGTTCCCGATGAACTTCCCGTCCGAACTCGTGCATGCCGCCGGCGCGCTGCCGGTGATCGTCCAGGAGAGCCGGACCCCGATCACCGAGGGGCGAAGCCTTCTCGCGGAGTTCTACTGCGGCTACACCCGCAGCGTGGCCGACCAGGTGGCGCTGGGCGAACTCGACGTCTTCGATGCCTTCGTCGCGGCGGACCATTGTGTGCAGCTGTTGGGCGCGGTCGATGTGATTCGCTGGGTGCGTCCCGAGAAGCCGGTGCATTTCGCCCAGTTCACGAGTGCGATGGACGACCCGTGGACCAAACCGCGGGTCGAAGGCCGAATCGACGAGCTGAAAGCCGAGGTCGAGAGGGCGGTCGGCGCCGAGGTGACACCCGACGCCCTGGCGACGAGCATCCGGACGTTCAACGAGAACCGCAAACTACTGCGTGAGGTATACGCGCTGCGACGTTCCGGTCGTGCGCGCATCACGGCGAGTCAGATGCAGGTGCTTGTGAAGTCGAGCATGGTGATGGACATTTCCGAACACACCGCCGTGCTCCGCGAACTGCTCGATCATCTCGGTCCGCAGGACGAACCAGGCAGTGTGACAAGGCTTTACCTGTCGGGTCACTTCTGTCACGCGCCGCGTCCAGAACTCCTCGACGTTATCGAGGAATCCGGTGCGATCGTCGTCGACGACGATCTCTACACCGGATACCGCTACATCTCGACCGACGTACCCGAGGACGGCGATCCGCTGGCGGCGCTGGCCGCCTGGTACATGGATCGCAACCTGGCCGCGCCCTGCCCGACTCGGGTGACGGTCGAGGTCGATTGGGACCGGTATCTGATCGACGCGGTCGAGCGCAGCAACGCCGAGGGCGTCGTCGTGCTGATGGCGAAGTTCTGCGAGCCACACATGCTCTACTACCCCGAATTGCGCAAGGCGCTGGAGGCCCGTGGAATTCCGCTGTTGCTCGTGGAGACCGAGCACGAGGGAATCCCTGCGGAAGCCCTGCGAACGAGGGTCGAGACGTTCGTGGAAAAGATCCGCCGCCAGCACGTCCTTACCTCAGCCTGACCACCGAAGGAGATCTCGAATGAGCGTCGAAACTACTCGCAAGAGCAAGGCCAACCCGCTGACGAGCACCCGAATCGGCGGACGGATGGTGGCCGAGTACTGGGAGAACATCTTCACCGCGAACGAGCGCGGCAAACACGTCGTCTGGTACAACGGGGCGGCGCTGAACCCGATTTTCCAGGCGGCGGGCCTCGAATGGTGCCACGGCGAGGCGTTCTCGGCACGGTTGGCGGCCCAACATCTCGAGGGTCCGGCACAGGCAGCCGGTGCGGAGTACGGCTACATCGGTGAGCTTTGTTCCTATGCGCGAACGCATCTCGGGTGCGCGGTGTTGACCCATCAGAACACCAGCCAGCGTGAGACCGGAATCGTGGGCATGGTCGACCAGCAGGAACTCGCGAGCAAGCTTCCGGCGCCGGACTTCTTCGTCAACGGCT
>DATDBL010000269.1:0-6963 GCA_036524855.1 Aldersonia sp.
CGTCGACCTCCGAGTAGCCCTCCCGCTCGAACCCGGTGGTGAAGGTGATGAGCTTGGGGTTGTGTCGCATCGCGAGGGCCGCGATGGCCGTCGAGTCGATACCGCCGGAGAGAAACGAGCCGACCGTGACGTCGGCGCGCATGTGCTTGGCCACCGAATCCTCGAGCGCGGCGGCGATCTCGCGGTAGCGCTGCGTGGCGGTTCCCTCGGCGAACGGGCGTACGCGGAACGTCGGCACGAAGTAGCGCGTCACGACGGGCGCCTGCCCGGGCGTGACGGTTGCGTAGCAGCCCGATTCCAGCCGGCGGATGTCGCGGTGCAGGGTCTCCGGTTCCGGCACGTACTGCAGCACGACGTAGTGCTCGATCGCGCGCGGGTCGAGGTCCTCGGACAGCGCGAGCCGCTGCAGCAACTCCAACAGGCTCTTCTTCTCACTGCCGAACGCGGTGCCGCGCGGGCCGGTCGCGAGGAACAGTGGCTTGATCCCGAACGGGTCGCGGGCCAGGAACAGCGACCGCGTCGCGGTGTCCCAGATCGCGAACGCGAACATGCCGCGCAGCCGACGCACCGACTCCGCGCCCCAGTGGTGGAATGCCGCGACGATCGCCTCGCCGTCGCCCTCGGTGCGGAACACCGCCCCGTGCTGCTCGGCGAGTTCGGCCCGCAGTTCGAGATAGTTGTAGATCTCGCCGTTGAACGTCAGCGCGTAGCGGTCGGGGTTCTCCGGCGGTCCCCAGCGCAGCGGCTGGTGCGAGTTCTCGATGTCGATGATGGACAGCCGGTTGAAGCCGAACACCAGATCGTCGTCGTACCAGGTGCCGTGCTCGTCCGGTCCGCGGTGGCGCAGGCAGTGCATGGCCGCGTCGACGAGGGCGACGGTGTCGTCGTCGGTGCCGTCCGAGGTCAGGATTCCCAACAGTCCGCACACGGTGTCCGAGTATGCCTCACGGGCGTGTCGCCGGTCTGGCGAGAGCACAGCCCTGTCGAGCACACCCGCCGCGTGCCGTCCGACATGCGGCGGAGTGTCGGTGTCGACCCGAGCAAGAAGTGGCCACCGGTTTGGTCTACGCTGCGTAGTATTCGAGCCACCGCAGGCGGTTCGAGCGTGCACGAAGTCTGGGCCAGTTTGTGAGAGCGGCGATCAGGAAGGCGTGAACGTGGCGCACTACGGCGGGCTGTGTGGAGCGAACGGTCGTCGAATCCTTGGACGAGGGGGCTTCGGCGTCTTCCTCGGCGCAGCGGCCGTGTTGTTGTCCGGGTGCGCCGCCCCGAACAACGTCGTGTTCCGCTTCGGCTGGCCGGAGGGCATCACCCCGCAGGCCGAGCGCATGCGCGAGCTGTGGACCTGGTCGGTGATTGCGGCGCTCGTCATGGGCGTGATCGTCTGGGGCCTGACCTTCTGGACCGTCTACTTCCACCGCAAGAGCATGTCGAAAACGCCCGACGAGTTCCCGAAGCAGTTCGGCTACAACGTTCCGCTCGAGCTCGGCTACACCGCGGCACCGTTCGTCATCATCTCGGTTCTGTTCTACTTCACGGTGGTTGTACAGAACTACGTCGACGAGAAGGTGCCGGACCCCGACGTCACCATCGACGTGACCTCATTCCAGTGGAACTGGAAGTTCGGCTACCGCTCGGTGATCGAGGACGGCGTCGTCTACGACGGTCGCGACAGCGTGCGCGAGGAGGCCAACGAACTGCTCGCCGAGCAGGCTGCGGAGCGTCGCAACGACCACGGTGAGCCTCAGCCCGGCCCGATCCACGGCAAGGACGACACCGACCTGTCCTACCTGCACTACGACCGCATCGAGACGGTCGGCACGAGCTACGAGATTCCGGTCCTGGTGCTGCCAACCGGCAAGCGGATCGAGTTCATCCTTGCCTCCTCCGACGTCATCCATGCGTTCTGGGTCCCGGAGTTCCTGTTCAAGCGTGACGTGAACCCGAACCCGATCGAGAACCACTCCGAAAACATCTTCCAGATCACCGACATCGACCAGCAGGGCGCGTTCGTCGGTCGCTGCGCGGAGATGTGCGGCGCCTACCACTCGATGATGAACTTCGAGGTCCGCGCGGTGTCGCCCGAGGACTTCGCCCGCTACATCCAGGCTCGTAAGCCGATCGACCAGGGCGGGCTCGGGATGAACAACGCCGAGGCGCTGGCCTCGATCGGCCAGTCGCCGGTCGCGACCTCAACCCACCCGTTCGACACCGATCGCACCGCCCGCGAGGCGTCCGCGGTCGCCGAGAACTGAGGACGGAACCGACATGCGCATCGAAGCCAGGATCTTCGAACTCCTGACCGTGTTCTTCATCGTCGTCGCGATCATCTACGCGCTCTTCACCGGAGTGTCGCGCACCGGCGTCGAGTGGGCGGGTCTCACCGCACTGGTGCTGACGGCCGGCCTCGCGTTGATCATCGGCACCTACTTCCGCTTCGTGGCTCGGCGTCTGGACCTGCGCCCCGAGGACTACGAGGAAGCGGAGATCGCGGACGGCGCCGGCGACCTCGGCTTCTTCAGCCCGTTCAGCTTCTGGCCGATCGCGCTGGCCGCGTCGGCGACCCTCACCGCGACCGGACTCGCCTACGTCGAGCCGTGGCTCGTGGTCCTCGGCGTCGTATGTGTGCTCTTCTCGGTGGGTGGCCTGGTGTTCGAATACCACCTGGGCCCGGAGAAGCACTAACGCAGGGCCCACGGACGACGTGCAGGAAGCCGACGACGATCCCCCACCGTCGATGGCGAACTCCGCCCTGTTGCGGGAGCTTCCCGTCACCGAGCGGGGGCTGCGCACCCGGGGGGCGCTGATCGCAGCCGCCCGGTCCGTGTTCGAACGCAACGGCTATCTCGACACGAAGCTGTCCGAGATAACCGCCGAGGCACACTGCTCGTCGGGCACCTTCTACACGTACTTCGCGGGCAAGGAAGAGATCTTCGCGGCGGTGCTCGAGGGCGCCCAGGAGGACATGCTGCACCCCGGCATGCCGCACGTGACCACCACCGACGATCCCGCCGCGATCATCGCGGCCAGCAACCGCGCCTACTTCGAGGCGTACCGGCGCAACGCGCGGCTGATGGGCCTGCTCGAGCAGGTGGCCAACATCGATCCCGAGTTTCGGGAACTGCGCCGCCGTCGTGCCGCCGCGTTCATCCGACGCAACGCGCGCAGCATCGCTGCGCTGCAGCAACGCGGCCTCGCCGACGCCGACCTCGACCCGTTGCTCGCCGCACGGGCACTCTCGTCGATGATCAGCCGACTCGCGTTCGGCTACTTCGTCGCCGGTGATGCAGGAGATCCAGCCGCACCAGGCGGCGCCGATCTCGACGCGCTCATCGACACCGCGACCCGGCTGTGGGTGAACGCGCTGCGGATTCCGGCCTCGCCGTCGTCCCGAACGTGATAGCACCGGACGTGCCAAGGTTGCCTCGGGGCATCGGCCTCAGGCATGATTTGAACTTGACGCCGACTTCAACTTATCACCGACAGGGAGTACAGATGGCCATTTTCGACCTTTCGGAACGCGCGCAGCAGCTGCAGAAGGAGCTGTTCGACTTCATGGACACCCACGTCTACCCGGCCGAGGAGGTGTACGAGCAGCAGATGCGTGCCAGCGGTGACCCGCACTTCCAGCCCCCGATCCTGGAGGAGCTGAAGGCCGAGGCGCGCAAGCGCGGACTGTGGAACCTGTTCCACCCGCATCCGGGCGCCGGCGCGGGGCTGAGCAACCTGGAATACGCGCCGCTCGCCGAGATCATGGGCCGCAGCCACATCGCGTCTGAGGCGTGCAACTGCAACGCGCCCGACACCGGCAACATGGAGGTGCTCGAGCTCTTCGGCACCGACGAGCACCGGGAGAAGTACCTGAAGCCGCTGCTCGATGGCACCATGGCGTCCGCGTTCGCGATGACCGAGCCGCGGGTGGCGAGTTCGGACGCCACCAACGTCGAGTTGTCGATGGTGCGCGACGGAGACGACTACATCCTCAACGGGCGCAAGTGGTTCGCGTCGAACGCGATGCACCGCAACTGCAAGGTGCTCATCGTGATGGGCAAGACCGATCCGAACGCCGCACCGCACCGGCAGCAGTCGATGATGGTGGTGCCGATCGACGCACCCGGCGTCACGGTGCTGCGAAACCTACCGGTGTTCGGCTACCAGGACCGCGAGGGCCACGCGGAGATCGACTTCGCCGACGTGCGGGTGCCGAGCAAGGACATCCTGAAGGGTGAGGGTGAAGGCTTCGCGATCAGCCAGGCCCGCCTCGGTCCCGGCCGCATCCACCACTGCATGCGCTGCATCGGCATGGCCGAGCGAGCCCTCGACCTGATGTGCCGGCGGGCCCAGTCTCGGGTGACGTTCGGCAGGCCGGTCGCCGACAACGCCAACATTCAGGACTGGATCGCCGAGGCGCGCATCGACATCGAGATGATCCGGCTGCTCACGCTCAAGGCCGCCTACCTGATGGACACCGTGGGCAACAAGGAGGCGCAGACCGAGATCGCCGCGATCAAGGTCGCCGCACCGAACATCGCACTGAAGATCGTCGACCGTGCCATCCAGGTGCACGGCGGCGCCGGCGTGACCGACGACTTCCCCCTCGCGATGGCATGGGCGCACCTGCGGACGCTGCGGCTCGCGGACGGACCGGACGAGGTGCACAAGCGGGCGATCGCAAAGCGGGAACTGCGCCGCTACCGTGACCTGCGTCCGGAAGGCGCCTGACCGCGATGACCACTGTCGACCCGGCCGGGATCGATGCAGCGGGGATCGAGCGCTGGTTCGGCGACCTCGGCATCGAGATCTCCGGCCGGCTGCGGTTCGACCGGATCGGCCTGGGCCAGTCGAACCTGACCTACCTGGCCTCCGACGAGTCGAACGGACGGTGGGTGCTGCGTCGGCCCCCGCTCGGTCATCTGCTGGCCTCGGCGCACGACGTGGTGCGGGAGGCGCGCATCATGGCCGCGCTTGCCGACACCGACGTCCCGGCGCCGCGGATCCTCGGCGTCGCGCAGGACGCCGCGGTATCCGACGTGCCGCTGGTGCTGATGGACTTCATCGACGGCCAGGTCGTCGACACGATGGAGATCGCGGAATCGCTGAGTCCGCAGCGCCGCGGCGCCATCTCCGATTCGCTGCCGCGCACGCTGGCGAAGATCCACGCCGTGGACCTGGACCGGGTCGGGCTCGGTGACCTCGCCAGTCACAAGCCGTATGCGCAGCGCCAGCTCAAGCGCTGGGCGGGGCAGTGGGAGCAGTCGAAGACGCGCGAACTGCCCGAACTCGACGACCTCACCCGGCGGCTCGTCGCGGCCGTTCCCGAGCAGACCGAGATCTCGTTGGTGCACGGCGACTTCCACCTGCGCAACGTCATCCTGTCGCGCGAGCACGGGCACGGCAGTGCTGTTATCGGGGTGCTGGACTGGGAGCTGTCCACCCTCGGCGATCCGTTGGCGGACATGGGGTCGATGCTCGCCTACTGGGCCGATCCGGGGGAGGACGGCATCGGCGACTTCGTGCCCACGACCCTCGACGGGTTCGGCAGCCGCGCCGAGGTCGCGCGGATCTACCTCGACGAGACCGGGCGCGACCCGCAGGCGCTGAAGTACTGGTACGTGCTCGGGTTGTGGAAGCTGGCCGTCATCGCCGAGGGTGTGATGCGCCGCGCCATGGACACCCCGGCGAACAAGGCTGCGGCCGGGACCCCGACAGTCGAGCGGATCGACGCGATAGTGAAGATGGCGCGCGCGGGCGCCGACGACGCCGGCATCTGATCCTCTACGCAGAGGCCCCGGGCCGTTTCGACCCGGGGGCACTGTTTGCGGTGTGACTAGTGGTGCCCGTCGCCGGACGACCCACTGCCGGATTCGCCGTCCCCGCTGATCCGGGCCTGGTACTCGCGCAGGACCGCGAGCTGTCGGTGCTCGGCCTCGTGTTCGGCCTCGGCGAGCGCATCGCTCTCGTGCACCGGGTCGTGCGTCAACAGACCACCGCTGCCGGGCTTGCCGGCGTAGCCGAGGCTGTTCATCTTGTTCGGCACCCGCGCGCCCTGGTAGTCGAGCGGGAGCGGGTGGCCGTGCTCGTCGACCGGGCCGAGCGGCTGGTGCACCTCGATGTATTCGCCGTGCGGCAGGCGCTTGATGACGCCGGTCTCGATGCCGTGCTCGAGGACCGCCCGATCTGCGCGCTGCAGGCCGATGCAGGTCCGGTACGCCGCGTAGTAGGCCAGCGGCGGCACGATCAGCAGGCCGATGCGACCCATCCAGGTGGTCGCGTTCAGCGAGATGTCGAACTTCAGCGCGATGATGTCGTTCACGCAGGACAGCGTCAGGATCACGTAGAACGAGACCGCCATCGCGCCGATGCCGGTGCGGACCGGAGCGTCGCGCGGACGCTGGAGCAGATTGTGGTGTGCGTCGTCGCGGGTCAGCCTCTTCTCGATGAACGGGTACGCGACCAGCAACGCCAGTACGAGGCCCATTACCAGCGCCACCCAGAAGGCGGCGGGGACCGTGTAGCGGCCCAGATACAGCTCCCAGGGCGGCATCAGTCGGGCCAGACCGTCCGTCCACATCATGTACCAGTCCGGCTGCGAGCCCGCCGACACCTGCGACGGATTGTACGGGCCGATGTTCCAGACCGGGTTGATCTGCAGCAGGCCGCCCATCAGCGCCAATACCCCGGTGACCATCGCGAAGAACGCGCCGCTCTTCACCGCGAACACGGGGACGATGCGGATGCCGACCACGTTGCGCTCGGTGCGGCCAGGGCCGGGGAACTGGGTGTGCTTCTGATACCACACCAGCGCCAGGTGCGCCGCGATCAGCGCCAGGAGGATGCCGGGCAACAGCAGAACGTGCGCGA
The DNA here is from genome assembly GCA_036524855.1 of Aldersonia sp. Classification (GTDB taxonomy): domain Bacteria; phylum Actinomycetota; class Actinomycetes; order Mycobacteriales; family Mycobacteriaceae; genus Aldersonia. The sequence continues at coordinate 6,862 of DATDBL010000269.1, forward strand.
TGTAGAGGCGCGGGATGATGATCGTGCCGGGGAAATCGCCGTCGAAGATCAGGAACTGCATCCAGGTGCCGATCACCGGGATGCTCATCGTGATGCCGCCCA
>DATDBL010000270.1:0-29607 GCA_036524855.1 Aldersonia sp.
AAGCCACGGCCCGCCTGCACCACGTCACCACGGTCGACGATGTCGTCCGCGTGGTGTGCCCCGGTGCCGCCGAGATCGCCGAATGCGACGACGTCGTGTTCTCGGAACTGGACGGGGCCCAGGCGTCGCCCCTCGGCGCCACCGGCGCCTTCTCCCGCCTGCCTGTGCCGTTCCGACTCCCTTCCGGCCTCGTCGACCCGGACAATCCCCGCATTCCGGAGGTGTTCGCCCAAGGTCGGTACACCGCGTTCCGGGTCGAAATGGACGGCCGACCGGCCGCCGTAATCCACGTCGGCACAACGCCACCCGGGCCGGCAACCGATGCCCTGGTCTCCTTCGCGAGCCTGGTCGGCGCCGCGCTCGGGTGCGCCGCGTTGGAGCGTCGCCGCCACCGCCAGCGCAACCTCCTGCATACAGTCTGGGGACGGGACGACGCCGCGGGCTATTCGACCGGCCCGTTCCCGGGCCCGACCCGAATCCCGCCCACGATCGCACAGCAGTTGACGACCCGCGAGCGTGAGATCCTCACCCACGTTCTCACCGGGTCCTCAAACGTCGTGATCGCCCGCGAACTCGTGATCTCCGTGGAAACGGTACGGACGCACGTGAAACGCGTGTTGCGCAAGTGCGGCGTCGCCAACCGCGCCGAATTCATCGCCCGCTTCGAATCCGATCAGCAGGCATAGGCGTCGCGCAACGCGCATCGCCGATCCGTTCCGGGCGAAACCGGGGCGATGGGCGCTGCCCGAGTGCCGCGTCCACCGGCCCCGCAGCGAAACCGGTGGGTTACGGCGTCGCCCCGACGCTCGCCCGCACGGCCCGACGGCCCTGCTCCGCGAGCACATCGGCGATGTTCGGCAGGTCTCCGCGAGGGAATCCCGTTAACCGGCACCACGCGAGTTCACGCTGGGCCTGGCGCGCGGCGGTCTCGGCCACGGCGCGGTGCGCGGCGGACGCTGCCGGCGAACCGGCGAGCAGTCGGTAGCTGTGTGCGACGGCTTCCTTGAGGCGGCGCCCCTGGTCTCTGAGTCCGGCGAGGTCTGCCGGGGGAGTGTATGTTTCGTCGAGCAATGCGCGCACGTCGCCGGCCGCACCGGGATCGAGGTCGGCCAGTGTCGCGAGCGTCTCCCGGTAGTCCGCGTGCTCTGTCCGCTCGCACGGATACTCGGAGGCGTGCACGTCCAGCACCCAGTCCAGGCAGGCCAGCGCGAGACCTGCCTGCTCGGCGGCGAAAGAATCGTTCGGATCGAGGGCCGGAATCACCACTTTGGCGATCGTGGTCCGGACCGCGCCGATCTGTTGTGCGACGGTGGGAATCAGGGTGGTCTCCTATTTGCCGACGATGGAACGCAACTGGTCGATGTAGAACGCGCCGAGTCCGGCGAGGAACGTCTGCATCGCGTCCAGGTGGGTGAGACGCTCGGCCGAGTTCCGCGGACCTGTCGCGATCAAAGCGACCGCGGCCCAGTACATATTTACGACGGTGTAGTAATCGAGCCGTTCGGGGTCGACGGACAGGCCCGACGCCTTCTCGTACTCGGCGATCATCGTGTCGCGGGTTACCAGTGCCGAACAGTAGAACTCTCCGGTGGCCGAGTCGTACTCACCCCAGCCTTTCATCATCGCGTAGGCCAGGTCGTGGTGGCGGTCGCCGAGGTAGGTGAGTTCCCAGTCCAGCACGGCGGTGATCTGGCGGGAGTCCTCGTCGAAGAGGAAATTGCCGTTGCGGTAGTCGCCGTGCACGACCGACACGTGGTCGACGATCGGGCGTCGGTCCCACAGCCATTGCTGCGTCAGCGCGATCACAGGATGTGCTTCGAACGCGTCCTCCTGCCACGCGCGATCGGTCGCCGCGAGTCGCCAATCGATCGCGTCCGTCGTGCCCACCCGCGGAGGCTCGAACGAAGGGATTCGTACGCGCTCCAATCGAACCGATGCAGGTCGGCGAGGTGACGCACGAACTGGGGTGCCAGCGCCTCGCGCAACTGCGCACCGTAGACGGTGCCGAGACCGGAGGCCGTCTTCTCCGCGTCCCGTGCACCCGCCGAACCGGGGACATAACCGCAGATCATCGCGGGCGCACCGAGTTCCGCCGGATCGCCGGTGGCCCAGTACACGCGCGGCACAGGTACGACGCCGTCGAGCATCTGCAGGACCTCGAACTCGCGCAGCCGCGGGGTCTCGACCATCGACCCGGGCGGGTCCATCCGCAGCACCATGCGGTCCTGCCGGCGTCGACCCTCACGCTCCCAGTCCAGGTCGAAGATGAACTGCTCCTTGGACGCCCCGCCGGCGAGACGGGCGGGGTCGGCGATCCGGACGTCGCCGGCGACGCGCCGAGACAGGAACTCCTGCAGTCGCGCCGAGACGACGTCGCTCTGCGGTTGCTCATGGAACACGGTCCCGCGCCGCGCCATCTTGCGGCGCAGCACCTCGTCGATCACGGGTTCCACCTGCACGGTGGGACGGGCTGTGGATGCGGTCGTCATCGTGATCATGTCCTGTCGCGGAGGGCGAGGGCGACGTCGTGCCGTCGTGAACCAGCACGACCTTCGTCGCCTCACCGCGTAGTTGGGCTTGGACGGCGGATTCGATGTCGGAGAAGGGGAATGTCGTGACAAGCCGGTCGAACGGGAATTCTCCGGCCCGGTAGAGGTCGAGCAGGTAGGGGATGAAGGTGCGCGGATCGCTGTCGCCCTCGGTGATTCCGCGAACGGTCAGTCCGGCCACCATGGCGGGGACGATGGGTAAAGCGAGGGTGGCGGCCATGTCGTGGGGCACCCCAACGAATCCGATGGTGCCCAGAGGCGCGAGGGTGCCGAGGGCATCCGCCATGACGTCCGGAACTCCGGTCGTGTCGAATGCATAATTCACGCCCTCTTTCTGCACGGCGCGTACCTGGTCGACGAGCGGTCCGTCCGCGGGATCCAGCGTCGCGGTTGCCCCGAGCTCGGCGGCGAGGAGGCGACGGCGCGGGTCGGGGTCCGAGACGATGATCGATGCACACCCGCGCACCTTGGCCGCCATGACGGCGGCCAGGCCGACCGGTCCGGCACCGACAACGAGCAGGGATTCGCCCTGCCGGCAGTCCATGCTGTTGAACACGGCGCCGGCGCCAGTCTGGATCCCGCACCCGAGCGGACCTACGATCTCGACGGGAACGTCGGGATCGACCTTGACGACCGACGACCTCGTCAGCGCCGGGATCGGCGAGTTCGACCTCTTCGGTGATGAACGGGCCGCCCGGTTCAGTGACCAGTGCCGCAGTGATAGTTCTCGACATCGAGTACCTTTGTTGTGCTCGGCGCGATGCACGCCGGACCGGGAGACAGGGCAAGGACAGACGAGTCCGGTGTCGGGCCGCGAGGCTGCCGGATCGTGGGGCGTGCTCAGGTGCGCAGCCGGCCGTGTCGCGACATCCGCTCCCCGAGAAACTCGAGTCCGAGCACGTCCGTCGCCTCCGCGTAGCCGACCCGGTCGCCGACCTGGTAACGGAACAGACTCTGGCAGCTGACGTAGGCTGGGCTGAAGCTGTACCAGGGTGCGCCGCCGACAGCGGTACCGAAGAATTCGTGTTTCTTGCCGCGGACGTCGACCGCGGTGATGTGGTTGGTAACAGCGATCAGATCGACCCGCGACGCCTCGACCGCCGCCTCGGTGATTCCGTACAGTTCGCCGTCCTCGACGACGTATCCGAATCGGAGGCCTTCGTTGACCACCTTACCGTCGCGGATGCTCAGCGCCATCCCCAGGTGCAGACCGAATTCCGGGCCGAGCGTCACGTGAATCCAGGCAGCGCCGTGGCTTCCCAACTCGACGCGGGGTCCCCAACTGCGGTCCATGCCGTCGTAGCAGTCGACCCGGTACTGTTTGCCCCGGAGTTCCAGGGTTCCGGTGACGTGGCCGATCATGTCGTTCGATTCTGCCGCCGCCAAAGCGCGGGCGGAGGGAGAATCCAGGAATGCCAGGTCAGATCTTTGAGCAGGCGGGTTCGCACGAACCCACCGAGCACCCAAAGACGCCAAAGAAGGCGGCTGCCAGTGGATGGATCGGCAGCGCCCTCGAGTACTACGACTTCTTCATCTACGCGCAGGCTGCGGCGCTGGTGTTTCCGGACCTCTTCTTCCCGTCGGACAACCCGCAGGTCGCTATCGTGGCGTCGTTCGCCACGTTCGGCGTCGGCTACGCTGCGCGGCCGATTGGCGCGTTCGTCCTCGGGAATTGGGGCGATAGGCACGGCAGGAAGAACCTTCTCGTTCTCTGCATGCTGGTGATCGGATTCTCGACGTTCTGTGTCGGGCTGATTCCGTCGTATGCGGCCATTGGGGTCTGGGCGCCAGCCCTGCTGGTCGTCTTGCGTTTGATCCAGGGCTTTGCGGTCGGCGGTGAAATCGCTGGGGCCGGCTCGATGATCCTCGAGCACGCACCATTCGGCCGGCGCGGATACTTCACCAGTTTCACTCTTCAAGGCGTTCAGGCCGGACAGATCTTCGCCGCAGCGATTTTCCTGCCGTTGGCAATATTGCTGCCGGATGCGGCATTTGAAAGCTGGGGTTGGCGGATCCCGTTCCTGCTCAGCGCGGTCGTGGTTCTTGCGGGTTACATCATCCGTCGAAGAGTCCCTGAGACGCCGGCGTTCGAGGAGGAGGCTGCTCACGACGAGGTGCCCCCGGCGCCGATCGTCATGGCGGTCAAGGAGAATGGCGCCGACATGCTCCGGGTGATCTGCATGGCGTTGATGAATGTCGTTCCGACGACGGTGACAATCTTCGGAGCGACCTTTGCGACCAACTTGGTGTACGGAGTCGGGTTGAGGTCGTCGGACTACCTTTGGATCACGGTGACCGGGAACGCCGTCGCGGTGATCCTCATCCCGTTCGTGGGCAACCTCTCCGACCGAATCGGCCGACGCCCAGTGATCATCGTCGGCTGTCTTGGGGCAGGGCTCTTGGCATACCCGTATCTGTACTTCGTCAGCCACGGCAATCTGCCGATGGCATTCCTTTTCGCCGTGCTCATGTGGGGGATCGTCTACCAGGGCTACAACGCCGTCTTCCCGTCCTTCTATCCGGAACAGTTTCCGACCCAGACGCGGGTCACGGGGTTCGCCGTGTCGCAGAACCTCGGCACCTTGATCACCGCGTTCCTGCCCGCGATATACGCGCTGCTCGCCCCGCCCGGGCCGAGCGATTGCGTGCAGGACGACACGTTCATGCCGGACATGGTCCTGCCGTCGGGTGAAACCTGTCGGGCGGCGGCCGACGCTGCTGACGGACGGGTGATCTTGGTCGTCGGCAGCATCACGCTTGCGCTGTCAGCCATCGCCGCGGTGGCGGCCTTCTTCGCCCGCGAAACATCCAGGATTCATCTGAACGATCTCGGCATGAAGGATGCCGTCCCTGTTCCCGAAGGGGAGTACCAGCGAATGCGGGCTGAGGCCAGGTCGCTGGGGTGACCGCGACTCGACCGAAACGCCGGGAGTAACGGCACGGCTCTGGGCCGTGCCGTTACCGGTTCGACGCTCGAGTACCTGACGCAACGGTCGGGGCACGATTGCGTTCTCGGCGTCGAGTTGGGCGAGCCTTGCGGCGGGTGATGAGGTTCAGGCGGGGATTTGTAGTCCGGGCGATATCCAGCGCCACCACCGAACCGGGTCCGCCTGCGCCCAGCGTGACGACGAGCACGACAAGCAGCCGCGCGGAGCGGGTCCGGGCAGACCCGACTTCCGGAGATGGTGGGCACACGAATCTCCGAATTTGTGGTTTGACCTGGGTAAACGTGGGAGGCGCCAGGTCGGGTCGTGTTACTACACGACCCGGTGCTCGTGGGTGTGGTTGTCAGTCGGCGGATTCGCCGTTGGTGGGCGCGAAGTCGAGGTAGCGGGGCGGTTCGGGGAGGTCGAGAGCGTTGAGGATGGTCTTCTGCCCGCTGGTGGTGGCCGAGCGTTGCGCGACGCGGCCGTCGGTAGTGGCGAGGGTGACCAGGTGCATGCGGTCGAGTTCGTGGCGCAGGTTGCGCCAGGTGTCGCCGGCGGCGGTTTCGGCGACGCGCACGAGCAGCAGCGCCAGCCAGCACAGTTGGACGTGGGCGCGGATGCGGTCCTCGCGGTGGTGATAGACCGGGCGCAGCCCCAGCGAGCTCTTGCAGTCGCGCCAGCCGCGTTCGACGGCCAGCAGTTGCTTGTAGGCGGCGGCCAGATCCTGCGGGGTGAGGGTGGGGTCGGAGGTGCGTAGCAGCCATTTGCCGTCGTAGTGGGCCTCGCGTGCGGCGGCGGCGCGGTCGATACGCAGCAGCCCGGTCGCGCTGCGGCGCAGCAGTCTTCGTAGCCCGTGCTTGGCTTTGAGGGAGCCGACGAACTCGTCGCGGCGGCGGGCGGACCAGGTGTCGGAGCCGGCGATCAGGCCCTGTAGGTGTTCGATGAGCCGTTCGCGGACCGCTTCGTCGCGCACGGCGGTGTCGGGGTTGTGGCACACCACGAACCGCTCGGCGCGGGCCCCGTCCCGGTGGCCGCCGCCGGGGCCGACCCAGACCTCCTTGACCCGCAGGTTGTCGGCGACGTCGTGGTAGCGGCCGGGCCGGGCCAGCGCGGCGGCAGCCTCGGCGTTGGTGTGGCGCAGCTTCTCGGCGTGGATGTAGTGCCCGCCGCCGCGGGTCAGGTAGGCGCGGTTGGCGGCGGAGGCGAAGCCTCGGTCGGCGACCCACACCAGCCGGCGCAGGTTCCACGACCCCAGATCATCCTTGACTGTGCGGATGATCTTCTGGTCCTGGGTGTTGCCGGGAAAGGTCCAGCAGCGCACCGGGATCCCGTCGCGGGTGACCGCCATCGCGATCACCACCTGCGGCAGGTCGTCGCGGTGGTCCTTGGACTTGCCGAACCGGCGCGCCCCGTTCTCGACCGGCTTGGCGGTGCCGTCGTCGGGCTCGGGTTCGGGCTGCAGGTCGGCCAGCTCGTCGGCGACCTCGACCTCCCAGTAGGTGGAGGTGGTATCGACGAAGACGATGTCGACGTCGAGGTTGAGCAGGTGTGCCACCGAGGCGAAGATCTGCTCCGCGATCTCGGGCAGCGCGTCGAGCAGGAAATCCATTGCCGCGTAGGCAGAGTCGTCGCTGAACCCGGAGCAGTCGGCGATTGCGGGCCGCTCGGTGACCCACCGGGTGGCGGCCAGCTTGCTGCCCGGTTCCAGGGCACGCTGGGCCACCAGGGCGAACAGCACCCGCTCCACCAGGGCGCCGTCGACACGCCGGCCGGCGGCGACCCGGCGCACCGCCGAGCCGATGCCGAGCCGGTCCCACAACCGGTCCAGCACCCACGTCCCGCCGAAGCGCCGCGAGTCGAGCACATCGATCTCGCCGGTGTGCGCGGCGGCGATCGCCTGCTGCGGGTCGAGGAACCGCGAGATCGACGCGACCAGCCGGGCCAGCGCGTCGCGGTCCACGGCCTCGGCGCGGCCGAAGCTGTGGATCACCTTCGCCGAGGGCACCCCGGTATCCGGGTGGCGTTCGCTGTGCGCCAGTTGCAGATAGCTGACCACACTGCCGTCGCGATTGCGCCGCTTCGTCTCCCGCAGGTACACCCCTACACCACTACCACGTATCCGCTGGTCAAGTCCAGCGACACGCCCGAAATCGTGTGCCTACACTATTTCGCGGTTCGACCCACCCCCCGAACCGCCTACCAGCACAAACGCGCGTCACCACCCCGATGAATGCCTACGAGCTCCGGAAGTCGGGGCAGAGCCAGGTAGGCGGCACGGTGGGGCTCGAGCAATTTTTTGCCACTGGTCGACAAGTCTGGCCCCGCGGCGCATACCAGAGTTACATTCCACGAATGCGTCGGTCGATCGCCACGGTGTCCCTGTCTGGCACCCTCAACGAGAAGCTCACCGCGGTGGCAAACGCCGGCTTCGACGGGGTCGAGATCTTCGACCAGGACCTGCTCTGCAGCCTGTGGACCCCACGCCGGATCAAGGAGCGCTGCGACGAACTTGGTCTCGAGATCGAGATGTTGCAACCCTTCCGGGACCTGGAAGGCATGACCGAGACACAGCACGCGCGGGCGATGCGGCGCTTCCAGGGCAAGCTCGACGTCATGGCCGAGCTGGGTACCGACCTTGTCCTCGTCTGCGCGAGCTGTCAGCCCGACGCCATCGACGACGACCAGCTGTCCGCGGTGCAGCTGCACCAGGCCGCGGAGCTGGCGCACGAGCGGGGCATGCGGATCGCGTTCGAGGCCCTGGCCTGGTCGACCCACGTCTGGGATTACCGGCGCGCGTGGAAGATCGTGCGGATGGCCGACCACCCGGCGCTGGGTACCTGTCAGGACACCTTCCATGTGCTCTCGCGTCGGCTCGACCCGTGGGCAATCCGGGACATCCCTGGCGAGAAGATCTTCTTCGTCCAGCTCTCGGACGCGCCAGAGATGGCGATGGACATCCTCCAGTGGAGCCGGCATTACCGGGTGTGGCCCGGTCAGGGTGCGTGGGACGTCGCTGGCTTCCTGGAGAACTGCCTCGTCGCCGGATACACCGGCCCGCTGTCGCTGGAGATCTTCAACACGGTCTTCCGCCGTGCCGACGCCGAGCGCAACGCACGTGACGCGATGCGGTCCCTGCTGTACGTCGAGGACGCCGTCGCCCACCGGGGAAGCATGCCGCCCGGCTCGCTCGACAGCGCGCCGCCGGCGCCGCGGGTGACCGGCCTGGACTTCGTCGAACTCGGCGTGCCGGAACAGCACCCGTTGACCGCCGCCGCGCTCACGGCACTGGGTTTCCGGCATACCGGGCACCACCGCGACAAGCCGATCGAGCTGTGGGAGCAGGGCCAGGCGAAGATCCTGCTCAACACGTCGCCCCCGGGCCGCGGTGGACAGGTCGGCCCGCACATCGCGGCACTCGGCGTCGGGACGCCCGACCCGGTCGGGGCCTTCGAGCGTGGGGCCTACCTGCATGCGACGGTGCCTGCGCCCGGCCGAGGCCCGACGGACGCCGCCAACACCGCGATCGAGGCTCCGGACGGCACCGCGGTCTTCTTCAGCCGCTTGGCCGAACACCCAGATCGCTGGGCCGTTCACTACGACCCGGTCTCGGGCGAGTCCGACCAGCAGAAGGACCTTGACCTACGCATCGACCAAGTGAGCCTGGCCCAGCCCTTCGACCACTTCGAGGAGGCGGCGCTGTTCTTCAAGTCCGCGCTGGGGTTGCAGACGCACGAGGACATCGAGATCCCCGCGACCTACGGGTTGTTCCGTTCGCGCGCGGTGAGCAACCGCGATCGATCGGTGCGGGTCATCACGACCGTCGCCCTGCTCGACGACGAGGCCGGTATCACCGAGGACGAGTCGCGCAAGAACTCCGTCGCCTTCGAAGTGCCCGACATCTTCGAGGCGTGCGAGCGGGTGTGGGCCCGTGGGGGCGAGCTGCTGCGCATCGGTCACAACTACTACGTCGACCTGGCGGCTCGTTCGGAGTTCGACGCCGAGACACTCGCGCGGATGGAACGCCTCGGCATCCTGTACGACCAGATCGGGTCAGGGAAGCTGCTCCAGGCCTTTACACCGATGATCGGTAATCGCCTCTTCTTCGAGCTATGCCAGCGCATCGATGGATACGACTCGTACGGCACCGCAAACGCGCCGGTGCGCATCTCGGCCCACCGGGGTGTGACCCCGGGCCTACCCACCAAGGCCGTCGACGAGGAGTAGCTGCTGGCGCGGGCGACGGGAATCGAACCCGCGTAGCCAGTTGTTTGGGAGTTTCTCTCGGCCTCGGACCCGTGGTCGCATTCCCGCTGGTAGGCCGCAGTCCGGATGGTCGGTAACCAGAGTCACCCTGGCGTCTGTCAGGAATTGGTGCCCAGGGAGCAGTGCGGTGCCGCCGGGCTGCGCTCAGTATTCGACTCGGGCGGTGGCGCGCAGTTCGTCCGGTGTGGTCGTGGGGAAGCCGAAGAACTCGAGATAGTTGTGGAGTCTCTGGACTCCACAACGACTCACGGGCGCGGAGCGCCTCAGTCGAACACGAGCACTGGTTTCACGACGGTGCCGTCGTGCTGTGCCGCGACGGCGTCGTTGATCTTGGCGAAGGGGAAGGTGCTGACGAGTTTGTCGACCGGGAGCCGGCCGGTGCGGTACAACTCGACCAGTTCGGGGATGAATTCGTCGGGGATGCTGTCGCCTTCGATGATGCCGGTGACGGTGAGGCCGATGGTGAGGGCGGCGATGATGTTGAGCCCGATGGCGCCGGCGGGGTCGGCGGGGACGCCGATCAACCCGACGGTGCCGCGCACGGCGGTGGCGGCGATGAGGGCCTCGATGACGGCGGGGATGCCGGTGGTGTCGGCGACGTAGTCGACACCGCGGGGCACGATCGTGCGGACCTGGTCGGTGAGGTCGCCGGCGGCGGGGTCGATCACGTGGGTGGCGCCCAGCTCCAGGGCGAGGTCGCGGCGCCGCGCGGTGGGTTCGACGACGATGATGGTCGCGCACTCGCGCAGTACCGCCCCCATGACCGCGGACAGGCCGACGGAGCCGCCGCCGGCGATGGCGATAGCGGAGCCCTTCTGCGCCGCGAGCGAGCGGGTGACGGCGCCGACGCCGGTCTGCACGCCGCACCCGAGTGGGGCGAGGAGCTCGAACGGGATGTCGGCGTCGACCCTGACGACGTTGCGTTCGGAGGCGAGCGCGATGGTGGCGAAGGAGGACTGGCCGAAGAACATGCCGCCCACGGGTTCGCCGCCGCGGTGCAGGGGTTTGCTGCCGTCGGCGCGGACCCCGCCGTAGTTCATGGCGTTGAAGTTCTCGCAGTAGGACTGGCGTCCAGTGGTGCAGGTCGCGCAGTCGCCGCAGCTGTTGAACGTGATGCCGACCCGGTCACCGACGGAGACCTTGGTGACGCCGTCGCCGACGGCGAGGACGGTGCCGGCGCCTTCGTGGCCGACGACGGCGGGAAACTCGACGGGCAGCACCCCGTCGCGCGCGGCGAGGTCGGTGTGGCAGATCCCGACTGCCGCGATCTGCACGAGCACCTCACCGGCGCGGGGGCCTTCGATCTCGATGTCGGAAATGGAGAACTCGCTGCCGAGTCCGGTCAGCAGTGCTGCTTGCGATTTCATGATGACTCCTGATGGGTTGGGGCCGCCGAGTGCGCACTTGCTGTCGAAAGTCCCAGGAACAGGCGGCAACAAGTGCGCTCTCGACGAGTTACACGCGGACCGGGGACAGTGCTTCGCGCAACGAAACGGACGGGTCGCCGAGGACGTCGGCGCGCACCGGCGTCCCCTGCGCGATGAACTTCTTGCTGGCCATGAATTCGGCTCCGGCGTTGGCGGTTTCCACCGCGCGCACCGAGCCCTCGGCAGAGAGGTGGAACAGGGCGAACGATCCCGGCTTGCTGCCTTCGCGCACCACGATCCGGTCGGCGGGGGAGAGCAGGCCGGCGATCTTGAGTTTGAGGTCGAACTGGTCCGACCAGAACCACGGCACCTCGGGTTCCGGTGCCGGCGCCCCGAGCAGCGCGGCCGCGACCTGCCGGGCTTGCTCGGTGGCGTTGGGGATCGACTCGAGTCGAACGAACCCACCGTCGACCGGCCGGATCGCGACGTCACCGATCGCGTACACGTTGTGGTCGCTGGTGCGGCCGCGACCGTCGACGAGAACGCCCTGCCCACAGGCCAATCCGCAATCGCGGGCGAGCGCGTCGTTCGGGGCGGCGCCGATCCCGACGAGCACGGTGTCGCAATCGAGTACACGCCCGTCGGCGAGTTCGACGCCGCAGGCGCGTCCGTCCCGCATCCGGATCCCGGCAACATCCGACGACACAAGAACTTCCGTGCCGCGGTCAATGTGGTAGCCGGACAGCCGCCGCGACAGTTCCGCGCTCGCGACCCGCGCGAGGATTCGCCGTTCCCGCTCGACGATCGTCACGCCGATGCCGTGCGACCGGGCCACCGCCGCGACCTCCATGCCGACGTAGCCGCCGCCGACGATGGCAAGGTGCCCGCCCCGGCCGAGCGAGGCCCCCAGGGCTCGCGCGTCGTCGAGGGTTCGCAGTGTCAGGACACCCGAGGCGCCGGGGACGGGCAGCGGCCGCGGTGTCGACCCGGTCGCGAGCACCAGCGCCCGGTAGGGGAGGTGGCTGCCGTCCGACAGCGACACGCGCATCGCGGAGCGGTCGATGGCGGTCACACTGATGCCGCGGCGCAGGTCGATCGCGTTGGCGGCATAGAAGTCTTCCGGCCGCAGGGCTTGTTCCGCCTCGGGTCCGGAGAACTTCTTCGACAGCGGCGGCCGGTGATAGGGCAGGTGCGTCTCCTCCCCGACGACGACCACCGGCGCGGTGAACCCGCCCTGCCGCAGCAGTGCCGCGAGCGTCGTCCCCCCGTGGCCCGCGCCGACGATCACGACCGGGTCGGTGACCTCGCTCATCGGGGAGTGAACTCCAGCTCGACCGGCATGTTCTTCAGTCCGCCGACGAAATTGGTCTGGATGAACCGGTTGTCGCCGGCCAGATTCACCGCCTTCAGGTGCGGCAGCAGAGTCTCGAACATGATCCGCAGTTCGATCTTGGCCAGGTGCTGGCCGATGCACATGTGCGGCCCGTACCCGAACGCGATGTGCTTGTTGGGCCGCCGGTCGATGTCGAACACGTCGGGAGCGTCGAACACGTCCGCGTCGCGGTTGCCGGACTGGTAGAGCAGCATGAACCGGTCGCCGGGCGCAATCGAGCGGTCCCGCAGTTCGTAGGGTTCCAGGGCGGTCCGCATGAAGTGCTTCACCGGCGACGCCCAGCGCAGCGACTCGTTGACCAGGTTGGGCACCAGCGACAGGTCGCCCTTGACCCGCTCGAGCAGCGCCGGATCCTGCGCCAGGGCATGGATTCCGCCGGCCATCGTGGAGGACGTGGTGTCGTGGCCGGCGGTCGCGATCGCGATGAAATAGCCGTAGGCCACCTCTTTGGCGAAGTACTCGCCGTCGGAATCCCTCGCTACGGAGATAATCGAGGCGAGATCGTCGGTGGGATTCGCGCGGCGATCCATCAGCAGCGCATCGAAGTAGGAGTAGAAGTCCTGGATCGTGGCGACCCACTGCTTGGCCGCCGCATCCGGCGTCAGGGGTTCGATGTCGGCGCGGGCCGCGTCCGGATCGGCCGTCCCGAAGAACTCCTGGGTGAGCGCCATCATGCGCGGTTCGTCGGTTTCGGGAACACCGAAGAGGCTCATGATGACATGCAGCGGGTACTGCAGCGCAAAGTCTTTGACGAAGTCGATGCGTCCGTCGCCGGCGAGCAGGCGATCCACCGATTCGCGGGCGAGCGCGCGGATGGTGTCCTCCCACCGCTTGAGGTTCGCCGGGCGGAACCAGTCGACGGCGATGTCCTTGATCGCCGTGTGCTCGGGCGGGTCGAGGTAGGTGAGGGTCTCCAGGATCCGCAGGCTGCCGTTGTTGATGGACTTGGTGAAGTCGTCGCCTGCCCTGTTCGCCAGGATCGGGTTGGTGGCGCCCTTGTTCTCGCCGCCCGCACTGGTGAACACGTGCGGTTGACGCTCGATTTCCATGATGTCGGCGTGCTTGCTGACCAGATACAGCGGGTCGTAGCCGTCCACCACCGCGAGGCCGAGCGGATTGTTCTCGCGCAGCCAGCGATATGCCTCGAAGAGGCGGTCGTTGTCGCGGTGGCCTTCGGGTAGGACGATCTGCGCGGCGATGTCGTCGGGGACGACGAGATCTGCCGGGGACGGCGCGGTGGAGGTCATGGTGTCCTATCTCTTGCGGGCTTGGACTGGCTTCAGTCTCGTCGGCGAGCACGTGACCCTCATCACCCCGAAGGGTGAACTTCTCGTCTCACGGGGGTATCCCCGGCGGGTACCTCTCTCGGACGTCGGATTCCACCGTCGTGGTGATGAACGCCCCACACCCGGGCACGACAATTGTGATACCCCTTCGAGAGGAGCTCACCGTGGCGAAAGTCGTCTACCACCTGCCCGACGGTTCGGCGGAATCGGTCGATGTACAGGCCGGCCAGACCGTGATGGACGGTTCGGTGCGCAACAACCTGCCCGGCATCGTCGCCGAATGCGGCGGAAGTTGCTCGTGCGCGACCTGCCACGTGTACCTGGATGATTCGATGACAGACCGGTTCGACCCGCCCACCGACGAAGAAGCAGAACTCGTCGAGTTCCTCGAGGCGGCGCGGACGAACTCGCGGCTGTCGTGTCAGCTCGTCATCGCCGATCACGACGAGGTGCATGTGGAGGTCGTCGACTCGAGCGCATAGCGGCTCACTGGGATCGTGAGATGAGTTCCGCCCGGTTCGTCGCCGCCATCTTGCGCAAGATGTGCTTCACGTGTGTCTTCACGGTTTCGACCGACAGCGTGTACTTCTCCGCGATGTCGGTATTCGACGCACCCTCGAGAATGTTCTCGAGGATCTCGCGTTCCCGCCCCGTGAGCAGCGCCGCCGCGGAGGCGAACTCGGATGCCCGGGCGCCGTGCGCGTCCGGACGCTCGGCGAGGGATGTCTCCAGACCGCGGATGCCGTCGACCAGCGAGCGCAGCCGCGCCTGCTGCTCGCGCACGGCGTCGTCGCCGGCGAACCGCTCGGCCGCGGTGGCGGCCACCTCGACGAGCAAGCGCGCGGGTTCGAGGTCCGCGTCGGGAACCGCTGCTCCGATCGCGACGACGGTTCGGACACCGGGAGAAGGAAATTCGAGAACCGTCGCGGCGAGGGGCTCACCGGCGTCGCCGAACCGCGCGATCTCCTGTTGTCCGCCCGGCCCGATCTCCAGCAGGACCACCCGATCGACGTCGAGCAGGGCCGCGACGCCGCGACACACCTTGTCGGCGAGGGCCCGCGGATCCGGGGCGTCGAGGACCGCCGCGAGCGCCCGTTCGACGCGTGCGGGCAGCCGATCGTCGTTCATCACCCGAGGGCAGGCGGGTCCGACCTGCGCTGTTGGTACCGCGCAGCGGCCTGCGCCCGGGAGTCGACATCGAGCTTGCGGAAGATGCGGCGCACGTGGGACTTGACGGTGGCGTCGGAGATGAACAACTGATGGGCGATCTGGGCGTTCGTGGCGCCGTCGGCGAGCAGGCGCAGCACGCTCTCCTCCCGGTCGCTCAGGTCGGACACCGGCGTGAGCGACTCCGGCGCGACCGCGAACTGGTTGCGGTCGAACGGGTTCGGCAACGCGCTCGGGCCGAGCGCGTCCTCGAACAACCGGGCCATCGCGGCCCGCTGCTGCGCCAGTCTGCGTCGATTCTCGTTGATCCCGATCACGACGCCGGCGATGCGCGAGGCGGCCAGGAGCAGACGCACGTCGTCGTCGGAGATCGGGTCCGTATGCCGATCGACATGGAGCATCGCGACCGTGTGCCCGTTCGCGACGACCGGCGCAGCGGCATACGCCGCCGGATCCGACAGATCGATGAGTGCCCGGTACGCGTTACGGCTGTACTCGCGGCGCCGCAGCACGTACGGCCGGCGCAATCGCACGAGATCCGCCTCCCGCGGTGCTCGCAGCAGCGGTACCGCCGACCCGTCCACCGCTGTGCGCAAGTCGTCGAACTCGTCGTCGAGCCCCTGGTCCACGTACACGTACGCCGGCGCCCACGTCGGGCCGTCGACCCAGGAGAACATCGCCTTGGCGAACCCCAAGGTCGTGCACGCCTCGCGGCAGGCGATCGGCACGACCGCGGACGGGTCGTCGGCCGCGCGCAGCTCACCGAGAAACCGGCGCAGTCCTCCGATGGAGGACTGCGCGGCATCAGATTCCGTCACGGTCATTCGACGGCACACTTCCACGAGGGGCTGCTGTGATCCAAGACACAGACTACCAGTCGCGATCCCGGTGTCCCGGTCTCAGCCGGCCGGCGGCAGGTAGACCGTGTGCAGGTGCTGGAACGCGTGCAGGCCCTCGGGACCGAGTTCGCGGCCCATGCCGCTGCTCTTGATGCCGCCGAAGGGGGCGACGGGATCGTTGCTGTAATGGTTCACGCCGACGGTGCCGGACTTCACTCGGCTCGCGACCGCGGCGGCACGCTCCACGTCCGCCGACCACACCGAACCGCCCAGTCCGTATTCGCTGTCGTTGGCGATCGCGAGCGCCTCGTCCTCGTCGGAGAACGGGATGACGGTCAGCACCGGGCCGAAGATCTCCTCGCGTGCGATCGTCGCCGAGTTGTCCAGGTCGGCGAACACAGTGGGCTGGACGAAGTAGCCGCGGTCCAGGTCGGCCGGCCGCGCGCCACCGGTGGTCAACCGGGCGCCCTCGCTCTTGCCCTTCGCGATGTAACCCTCGACTCGCTCCCGCTGCCGCGCCGATACGAGCGGCCCGATCTTGGTGTTCGCGTCCAGGGGGTCGCCGATCGTCAGCGACGACGCGAGGTCGGTCACGGCGTCGACCACCTCGTTGTAGCGCGACGCGGGCGCGAGCACGCGGGTGTTGAGCCAGCAGATCTGGCCGTTGTTGAGGAACGTGACCCCGAACAGCGACTCCATCGAGGCGTTGAGGTCGACGTCGTCGAGCAGAATCGCCGCCGACTTACCGCCGAGTTCCAGGGTCACCGGGCGCAGCAGCCGCCCGCACGCCTCGGCGATCTTGCGGCCCGCCGCGGTGGACCCGGTGAACGACACCTTGTCGACGCCGGGGTGCTCCACCAGGTAGGCCCCGATGTCGCGACCACCGGGCACGACGTTGAGGACGCCCGCGGGCAGACCCGCCGCCAGCGCTGCCTCGGCCATGAGGAACGCGTCGAGGACGGTCTCCTCCGCCGGCTTCAGCACGACCGTGCATCCGGCCGCCAGCGCGGGCGCGAGTTTGAGGAAGGAGATCGCCTGTGGGACGTTCCAGGGGACGACCGCGCCGACCACGCCGATCGGGTGCCGGGTAACGCGTGCGGTACCGCCGAGCATGCCGGGCCGCTCGTCCACCGGCGGGGCGTCGACCATCATCTGGCTGAAGTAGCGCAACAGAATTGCGGGAAATGCACCCTCGAACTGCTCGGCGAGCCAGATCGGCATGCCGTTCTGGATCGTGACCCGGCGCGCGGTTTCGGCGGCGCGGGACTCGAGTTCGGTGGCGAACCGGTCGAGCGCCTCGGCGCGCTGCTTGGGGTGCCAACTCGACCAGCCGGTCGGGTCGTCGAACGCGCGGCGAGCTGCGGCGACGGCGGCGTCGATGTCGCGCGTGGTCGCAGCGGGAACGCTGCCGATCGGGTCCTCGGTCGCGGGCGAGGAGACGGTGATCGTGGCGTCGCCGGCGGGGCGCTGCCAGCCGCCGTCGATGTAGAACTCGCGGTAGTCGATCGATGTCATCTCGCTCCTTGGGGGTCGCGGGGGAGCCGGCCGCGTGTCGTGGGTCGGCTGTGAACGGCGTCACAGGCAGCCTGCACGATCTCAGCAAAAAGTTCAATGGATTGTTTGATAAGACCAAAAAGACACCACCATCGATCCGGTGAGTAGTCCGATCGGGTGACGAGCTCGCGGACGGCTCGACCGCTGAACGGGTCGATGCGTGGTCGCGGGTTCACCGCGGTGGTCGGGTCGCCGATCTTCGTGAATCGGGCAGAAGCCGGCACGAACCGCTTGATTATTGGGTCAGACCATTCTAACCTTTGGACATCGCAGTGCGGAGAATCGACAAAGGACGTGCACACAATGACCGAACGCAACCTCGGCCGCTACACCGAAGCCGAGATCGCCGAGTTCTATGCCAGCGGGGCTTGGGCCGACGAGAACTTCACCGAACTGTTGCGCTCACGTGCGCAGGCCAACCCGGACAAAGTGTTCGTCACCGACGGGACGAAGTCGCTGACCTTCGCCGAGCTGTACGACGAGTCGCAGAAGCTCGCGCTCGGCCTGCGGCGCCGCGGCCTGCGTCCCGGTGACCGCGTCGCCGCGCAATTGCCGAACTGGGTGGAGTTCGTCGTCGTCGCGGCGGCGCTGTCGCGCATTGGCGCCGTGACGGTGCCGATCATGCCGATCTACCGCGGCGACGAGGTCTCCCACTCCGTGTCCGACGCCGAGATCCGGATGGCGATCGCGCCCGCGGACTTCAAAGGTTTCGACTACGTGTCGATGTTCGACGACATCCGTCGCTCGGCGGAGTCTCTCGAGTTCGTCGTCGCGGTGCGGTCCGACGACGCCACTCGCGCAACCTATGCCGAGCGCGGCATCGACGTCCTCGACGACCTCTTCGTCGACGCCGACACTGCCGACATCGATGCGGAACTCGACTACCGTGCGCACCCCGACGACCCCTTCGTCATCGTGTACACCTCGGGTACGACGTCACGCCCTAAGGGATGCCTGCACACCTTCAATACCTATGCGGCAGGCGCCCGCGCGTTGCAGGTTGCGTTCGGCCACACCGAGAACGACGTGCAGTTCGGGCCCTCGCCGATCACCCACACCACGGGCCTGGTCACCAGCGTGCTGATTCCGCTGCTCAGCGGCGCGGCGACGCACATCATGCCGGAGTGGGACCCGAACCGCGGACTGGTCGAGATCGAGAAGTACGGGTGCACGGCCGCGGTGACCGCGACGCCGTTCCTGCACATGCTGATGGTCGCCGCGGAGGCGAACCCGGACGCCGATCTCTCGTCGCTGCGGGTCTGGATCTGTGCGGGTGCGCCGATCCCGGCGGCGGTGGTCGAGAACGCGAAGGCCAATCTGCCGGATGCCGCGATCCTGTCCCTGTACGGGCGCAGCGAGAACCTGTCCACCACCACCTGCACCGTCGAGGACGATCCGAGCCGTGCCATCACCTCCGACGGCCGGGCGCTGCCCGGTGCCGAGGTGAAGATCGTCGGGAAGGACGGTCTCGAGGTGGCCCGCGGCACCGAGGGCGACATCGCCTTCCACGGGCCGTCGCACATGATCGAGTACCTCAACCGGCCCGCCGACACCGCGGAACTATATACACCCGAAGGCTTCTCGCAGTCCGGTGACCTCGGTGTGATGGACGAGGACGGGTTCGTGCGGGTGACGGGGCGGACCAAGGACATCATCATTCGTGGCGGCATGAACATCAGCGTCCGTGAGGTCGAGGACAAGCTGGCCGCCCACCCGGACCTGCTGTCCCTCGCGGTGGTCGCCATGCCGGACGAGCGGCTCGGCGAGAAGGTGTGTTGCTACCTCGTGCCCAAGGACGGCCACTCGGCGCCCACGGTGGACGATATCCGCAAGTACCTGCTCGACCGGGGTGTCGCCATCCAGAAGGCCCCCGAACGTCTCGTCGTCGTCGACGCGCTGCCCATGACCGCGACCGGCAAGATCCAGAAGCATATTCTGCGCAAGCAGATCGCGACGGAGGTCGAGGCGGGCAGCAGCGCCGCGACGTCCGGCGTGTCCTGAGGGACATGCCCACGACCAGCGTCCAGTTCGTGTCCGGTCCGGTCGAGGCGGTGCTGCGGGTTGAGCCGGTCACCCTGGATTCGCAGCGCGCCGAACTCGTCGTCGGGTCGGGACCGTGGCTGGTGGACCAGGTCGTCGGCGTGAGCCGTGCCGCACTCGGGGTGGCCCTCGACGACGTCACCGGCTTCGTCGTCGCCGCCGGGTCACGACCGGGAAAGTGGCCGGTGAGCCTGGGAATTCGGCTGGACTTCCTCGGCGACCCGCCGACCGACGGCACGGCGATGACGGCCGTGGGGGAGTTGGTGGCGCGCGACGACACCGGCGCCACCACCCGCGGGTTCGCCGCCGACGCGGACGGGCGGGTGGTCGCGTTGGTGACGCAACGCTCGCACCTGGTCGACATCGACGACACGCCCGAGTCGCACTGCGCCGGGTTCGAGGTGCCGCCCGGTGACGCCCCGCTCAGCGAGCTGCTGGGACTGGCACCGGCGGGGCCGGGCGTGGTCGAGATGCCACCGACCCGGCTCGCCGCCAACGGCATGGGCAACGTCCACGGCGGTGTGCTCATCTATGCCTCGGAATACGCCGCCGTATCGGCCATCGGCCCCGCGCCCGACCTCCGCATCACCAGCGTCGACATCGTCTACCTGCGCCCGGGCAACGCCGCGCAGGCCACGAGATTCCACACCGAGGTCGTGCACCGGGGCCGGTCGCTGAGCGTCGTGCGGGTCACCACCATCGGCGCCGCGGGCAAGGCGTGTTCGGTCGCGACCGTGATCGTGCAGCGGCGATGAAAGCGATCGTGCTCGACGCCTTCGGCGGGCCAGAGCGGCTCGTCTCGGGTGAGGTCCCCGAACCGGAACACACGCCCGGATGGGTGAGCGTCCGGCTGCACGCGTCGGCACTGAACTGGCACGACGTCCTGGTGCGTCAGGGCCGCTACCGCTCGCCCCTGCCACACATCCCCGGTGCCGACGGCGCCGGAACACGCTGCGACACCGGCGAACCGGTGGTAGTCCTGCCGTCCCTGCACTGGGGCGACCGACCCGAGGCGCCCGGCCCGGACTGGGAGATCCTCGGCGACACCACGCCCGGCACGTACGCGGAATACGTGAGCGTGCCCGAGGAGGTGCTCGCCCCCAAGCCGGCGGACTACACCTGGGCCGAAGCGGCCGCTCTGCCACTCGTCGGCGTGACCTGTTACCGCGCCCTGTTCACCCGCGCCGGCCTGCAGGCGGGGGAGTCGCTGTTGATCGTCGGATCCGGCGGCGGCGTGGCGACGACTGCGCTCTCACTCGGTGTCGCCGCCGGGGCGCAGGTCAGCGTGACCGCCTCCAGCGACTCCAAATTCGCCCGCGCCGTCGAGTCCGGCGCCGCCGGCGGCGTGTTGCACACCGACGACGACTGGCCGACCAAGGCGCGGGCGCTCTCCCCGGGTGGTGAGGGCTTCGACGTGATCCTCGACCCGGTCGGGCTGTGGGAACGTTCCGTGCAGGCGTTGCGCCCAGGCGGGCGTCTCGTCGTGCTCGGCGCGAACGTGGCCGAGCACGCGCGAATGGACGTGCGGCCGTTCTTCTTCGGTCAGTACAGCCTGCTCGGCACCACGATGGGCAGCCCCGCCGACTTCCGCGGCCTGCTCGACCTCGTGTCCACGGGACGGGTGGCGGCGCCGATCATCGCCGCGACCTTCCCGCTGGAAGACGCCGCCGAAGCGCACCGGAGGCTCGAGTCCGGTGCGGAGTTCGGCAAGATCGTCCTGGTGCAAGACTAACGCGGATTTCCGCATCAACTAGTTCGACACTACAGTCCGACCCCACACAGTAGGCACTACCTGGACCCTTCCGCAATCGTCCGCACCAGATGATGTGTCTATCCGACTGTCATTATCCTTGTATTCGTATCGTTATCGTGTCGTTATCCAGCGCCGGCGAGTCCGTCGCCGCCCACCCTTCCGAACAAAACAACTGTCCCCCAGCACTTTCCGCGCCAACCCGACCGACCGCACGCCCGGAGGGGAAATGATAAAACCATCGTGTGGCAGCGGGATCGGCACAACGCGCGGGAGCGGAGGCGTTCACCACGCCCACCCAGGTGAACCACCGCCGCTACGAGGCGCTGCGCGCGTACTTCGTCGAGGGACTCACCCACGCCGAGGCCGGGCGGCGGTTCGGCTACACCCGATGGGCGATGATCGACCTGGTCCGCCAGCATCGGGCCGGGAAACTGGACCTGTTCACCGCCCCACGCAAGCCCGGCCCACCGCCCGGGACCGCGCCGGCCAAGGACCGCGTCCGCGGCCGGGTGATCGAGCTGCGCCGCCAAGGCCTGTCCACCTACGAGATCTCCGCCCGGCTGGCGACCGAACACACCCCGCTCAACCGCACCAGCGTCGGCGAGATCCTCACCGAGGAAGGCTTCGGGCGGCTGCTGCGCCACCCCGAACCGGCCGCGAGCATCAACCCCGCCACCCCCGGACGCGACACCCGGCTGCCGCGCACCGCGAAGCTGGACTTCGCGTCCTGGCCCGCCACGCTGGACACCGGCAAGGCCGGGCTGCTGCTGCTGATCCCGGACCTGGTCGCCCTGGATCTACCGGAACTGGTGACCCGCGCCGGCTACCCCGCCACCCAGGTGGTGCCCGCGATCTCGTGGCTGCTGTCGCTGCTCGCGCTCAAACTCACCCGCACCCGCCGCGTCTCCCACGTCGACGACCTGCTGCTGTCCGACCCCGCCGCCGCGCTGTTCGCCGGACTCTCGGTGCTGCCGAAGAAATCCGCGCTCACCGACTACTCCTACCGCACCGGTCACGACCACCAACGACAGTTCCTCGCCGCCCTCGACGAGCAGATGATCGACGCCGGGCTGGCCACCGGCGAGGACGCCATCTTCGACCTCGACTTCCACGCCGTCATGCACCGGGGCCACGACCCCGTGCTGGAGAAACACTACGTACCCACCCGCTCCCAACGCGCCCGCTCCGTGTTGACCTTCTTCGCCCAGGACACCGGCACCCACAACCTGGTCTACGCCAACGCCGACCTCACCAAGGCCACCCAGGCCCGCGAGGTGATCGCGTTCTGCGACCACTGGAAAACCGTGTCCGGCACCGATCCCCGCATGCTGATCATGGACCAGAAACTCACCACCCACGCCGTGCTCGGCGAACTCGACGACCGCGGCGTCAAGTTTCTCACCCTGCGCATGCGCTCACCCGCGCTGCGCAAACACATCGACGCCCTCACCGCCACCGACTTCAAGTCCAGTGACCCTGGACCGGCCCGGAAAGTTCAATCGCCCCAAAGTCTCCGAGACCACCGGCGTGCGCCTGACCAACTACCCCGGCGCCGTGCGGCAACTCGTGGTCACCGGCCTCGGGCGCGACGCCCCCACCGTCCTGATCACCAACGACCTCGACCTCCCGGTCAAAGCCCTGATCACCCACTACGCCCGGCGGATGACCATCGAACAACGCCTCGCCGAGATCATCGGCGCCTTCCACGCCGACGCCCTGTCCTCCACGGTCAACCTCAACGTCGACCTCGACATCATGCTCTGCGTGCTCGCCCAAGCCCTGCTCGCCGCACTGCGCACCCGGCTGCCCGGCTACGCCACCGTCACCCCCGACGTGCTGCAACGCCGCTTCCTCGAAACCCCCGGCACGATCACCACCAACGACGACACCATCACCGTCCGCCTCGACCGACGCGCCTACAGCCCCACCCTGCGCCAAGCCGACCTCCCACGCGACACCACCGTCCCCTGGTGGGGAAACCGCACCCTACGCTACGAAATCAGCTAACCCCTGTTGCGTCCAACTAACTGCGTGGAAATCCGCGCTAAACGAACCGCTACATCTCCTACGTGGCGCGCGATAGACGTCGGCAACCTCGGGGAGGTAAGAAAACGGGCGTGGTCGGTGCATCGGAGCGGTGCCCAGTCTCCGGGCGTGCGTCGGAGTTGACAAGCCTAGCCTCTTTGCCGACCTCCTGAGAAGTGCCCCCTCTGTCGGAGCCGTCTCGTACTATGCGGTCATGGGGAGAAAGCGTGGATTCTTTGCGGAGTTGCAGCATCAACAGCGGTTGGCCGAGCAGAGGCAGCGCAGAGAGCACGCTTCGGCGGTGCGCGCACACAACGCCGCTGTCCGGGAAGCGGACCGCGCTCAGCGCGAGTACGAACGAGCAGTAGCCGAAGCTGAGCGGGCCGCTGACCGGCAGCGCTGGGAGGCTGAGGCGCGGGCCCGGGCTGCCCGGGAGAAGGCGCTGCACACAGACGCGGAAGCAAAGACTCAACAAGCGCTTAGTTCGTTCGAGCAGATTGATTCGATTTTGGCGGCCACGCTAGAGGTCGACGACTACGTCGACATCGCAACGTTGAAGCAGAAGGCAGAGCATCCTCCGTTCACGGCTCCTGGCCTCGAAACGCCCACACCTAAGCCGCGTTTGGAATCGCTGCCTTCGGAACCGCAGTTCGCGCCGCCACCGGAGCCGACCGGCATGTCGAAAGTCTTCGGCAAGAAGCGGCACGCAGAGGTCGTAGCGCAGGCCCACGCCGCGTGGACCCAAGAACACCAACAGTGGAGCATCCAGGCGCATCGGGTGATTCCGGAGAGGAACGCGAAACTGCTCGAAGAGCACGCCGCCGCTGAGAAACGCCGTCTTGAACGCCTTGCCGCGGCCCAGCAGGAGTACGAACGCGATTGCGCCGCGCGGGAGCGCAGCGTGGTTGAGGCGAATGCGAAACTCAACCAGTTCGCGCAAGCGCTAGCCGACAACCATCCTCAGGCGATTCACGAGTACGTCGGAATTGTCCTGGGCAATTCGGTTTACCCCGACGCCTTCGAAGTCGAGTACGACTACGAGTTCGACGCCGGCCTTAGCGAGTTGACCGTTTCCGTCATCGTTCCCCCGCCCTCGGACATGCCCGCGGTGAAGTTGTACAAGTACATGCCAAAGACGGGCGATACGAGGGAATCTCCATGCACACAGAAGGAGCAGCGCGAGCGCTACAACGGCGCCGTAGCGGCTGTCGCGGTGCGCACTTTCCATGAGGTCTTCGAAAGTGACCGGGAGGGGCGAATCCAAACCATCTCCCTGACGGTGCAAACCGAGACAGCGAATCCCGCAACCGGACTGGTTGAGTCGTTTCCCCTCGTCGCAGCGGCCGCCGACCGCACGGAGTTCTCGAGCTTCGATCTAGGCAACGTCGATCCGACATTGACCCTGGACCATATGCGCGCGTCTGTGTCGAAGAACGCTTTCGCATTGAAACGGATCAGCACCGCACGCGGTGTTCGTTGATGAGCGCACCGGATTCGACCAACGACCGAGCGGCGGACTTGCAACGCGAAAACCGTGTGTTGCGAAAACAATATGAGGAGGCGCTAACGGAGATCGACCAGCTAAAGCGCGACTCCGAAGCACTCCACGATGTCGGCATCTACACCTACCGCCACCCACTTGACGATACGGTCGCCTACCAAGACGCGCTCACTGCGATTCGCGCTGACATCAAGGCGTTCATCTCGGAGGGCCGGGCGATCGAAGCCTCCACCCGCTTCACGTTCGACAACTCGCTCGCCAAAGGCCGCAAGATGACGGGTGACCTGGCCAAGCTCATGCTGCGTGCCTATAACGCCGAAGCCGAGAACTGCGTGCGCTATGTCAAAGCCGGCAACCTCAAAGCTGCTGAGAAGCGTCTGAGCTCAGCCGCAACGTCAATCGCGCGGTACGCGTCGATGATGGAGATGCACATCAACGTCGACTATCACGGTCTGCGGCTACGCGAGCTTGAGCTCACCGCCGACTACCAGATGAAGGTGCAGGAAGAACGGGAAGCGGCCCGGGAGGAACGTGCTCGCCTGCGCGAGGAGCAGCAAGCCGAACGCGAGTTGCAACGCGAACGGGCTCGGCTCGAGAAGGAACGGTCCCACTACGCCGCCGTGCTCAACGCTTTGAATGAACCAGGACGAGAGCAGGAACGCCACGAGTTGGCAGCGAAGCTGGCTGAGATCGACCAGAGCATCACCCAGAACGACTACCGCATCGCCAATATCCGTGCCGGATACGTCTACGTCATCAGTAATCTGGGGTCCCTCGGCCCTAGGATCGTCAAGATCGGTATGACGAGACGACTGGATCCACTCGACCGAGTTCGGGAGCTCGGGGACGCGTCGGTTCCCTTCGGGTTCGACGTGCACGCTCTATTCTTCGCCGATGACGCCGTCAGCGTGGAGGCCCACCTTCACCGACACTTTGCACAGCAGCGCGTCAATAGGGTCAATCTACGCAGGGAGTACTTCTACGCCACTCCCTTCGACGTCAAGATGGTGCTTACCGAGATCGCGGGCAACCTACTCGATTTCACTGATCACGCTGAAGCCGAGCAGTTCCATGCCAGCGAGATGATTCGGTTAGGCGAGAAGCGCTCTGACGAAGAGACTCCGGCGAACTACACCTGAATCCGTGGACGGATCGGCGGGTGATCGGCGTGTGAACGAGGAAAATGCCTTCTGATCTGGAACAATGGTGATTGTCTTAATAGGTCAATCGTCGTGGATAGTTGCGGGTACGCGCTCCAGCGCAAGCCCCCACGGCACAGTAACGTCGGTGAGCGGTTTGGGCGGCGGGTCAGTCAGCGTGATGGGATCTCCGGCCAGGCTGGCGGTGCCGCGCCTCTCGAAGAGGGCGATGCACGCATTGCCGTCAAGGCGAGATGAAAAGGGACGGCACTGGCGCCTCGGTCGAATAGGTCGGCGGCGATGGTTTGGGTGATAACACGGCGGCTGGTGGTGACCTCGTGCAGATCAAGGTGCTCCAGGCCGTGCTCGAGCATCAGCTTGAAGTGACGATCCTCGATCTCCTGGCGGGTGGGCACCTCGGTGAGATCGATCAAAGGGCCGTCCAGCCGCAGAACGACGGGAACGAGGACGTGCTGCGCACGCCACCGCGCGGTCACCGGCTCCGGCGTGAAATCCTCGGCAGCCTCGGGCCCGTAGCGCTCAACATGACGGTGCAGCGCGCCAAGGTTGGGCCGGAAGTCAGCCAACACTTCGCGCAGGCACGTTTCCGGCAACTCGGCGCAGTACAGCGTGCGGAACCGGCCGTGGATGTCATCGAAGCGGTGACTGAACGCGTAGAGCTCCAGCGGGGTGAAGCCGACGGGGTCGGCGTAGTTTCCGACCCGCCACAGGTCTGTCAGGTTCCCGGGCTTCGGGATCACAACTGGAAGCTGGCGACCTGCCGTGCGGCGCGTACGACCTTTGTGAACTCCGCGGTGTCGATCGCTGCGCCGAGCACCTCGATCGGCGCGCGGTCGTCCAGCCGCGTATTGGTGCCAAACAGCCACGCGCGCGCAGTCTTGGCGTCGTAGGCGTCGACGAGCATCCTCACGACCTTGTAGCCTTCACGCAGTCGGCGTTCGGTCGTGCTGTGAGGCACAGGGCCGCCCTCGCGGGCGTAGCGGCCGATCTGCTTGGCGTCGGCCAGCCCCGCGATCGCCGCCGCGACACGCTGGCCAACCGCCTTCTGCAAGTACGCGGCGATCTCGCGGATCGAACGCGTGGCCGCCTCATCATCGAGGCGCTGCGCTGCTGAGACGGTCATGACGGGCATCTCACAACTCCAAGTTTCGTCGCCTGTTCTACCCGAGACACTACCATCTACGTCCGCAATAACACACCCGAAAACTACACGCATGATCTTCGGCATCGATGTGACGCACGGCTCGACTTTGGGGCGACCGCTGCTGTCAGGGTCGCTACGTGAGTCCGGACTCGGCGATCGCCAGCTCCGCGACCCGCACGCGCGCGGTACCGCTGATCACCACCCGCTCACCGGCACTCGCCCGCAGGGTCAGCGCCGCGATCCCGGCCTCGACCGACTCGACGTGCCCGCTCAACTCGAGCGTGTCGCCGAGGTACAGCGGCGCGGCGAACCGCACCGAGTACGACAGCAGGTGCTCGACGTGCGCGAGGTCGGACACCCAGGCGGCGAGCATGCCGGCCTGCATCTGCCCCATCGCGATCACGCCGGGCAGTCCGGCGCGCTGGGCGTACTCGGGGTCGTGATGCAGCGGGTTGAAATCGCCACCGGCGCCGGCGAATCGCACGATGTCGGTCTGGGTGATCGGACCGATGGTGCGCGGTTCGAGGCGCTCGCCCGCGTACAGACAGGTCGGTGGGCGCGCCATCAGACTCCTCGCTCGATGAGGACTTCGCGCTGGGTGACGGCCACATCGCCGGCGGCGTCGACCCACTGGGTCTCCAGGGTCACGAGCCGCATCGTCCCGCCGCGTTTGCCCTCGCGCACCGTGTCGTCCACGACGCGGCGCGTGCCGGTGAGCCGGTCGCCGGTGGCCAGCGGGCGGGCGTATTCCCAGTCGACCGCCCCGACCACGACCCGTTCGATCGCGAGGCCGAGCGCGGCCACGAACTCGCGCTGGTTGCGGTGGTGGCCCGCGACCACGACGTGGGTCGGGGTCGCGAGAACGCCGGGGTAACCGGCCGCCTCGGGGTCGACGTGGACGCTGTCCATGGCGTGGGTGGCACGCGCGAATTCGCGCACCTTACCGGCCTCGACCTCGAACGACACGACGTCGAGCACGGTTCCCGGCGGGATGTTCTGGCTGGTGGTGTCGGGCACCGAACCTCCTAGATTTTTGGTCTGACCTAATATACAGTCAGTCCGTAACGATGTGGAGGGGTTCCGATGGATCCGAACGATTCACCCGACGAGGCGCAGTTCCGCTCTCGCGTTCGCGACTGGCTGACCGCGACACTGCCGACGCTGCCGTGGCCGGAACCGGCCCCGCTGGAGGACAAGCGGGCATTCTGGTCGGACTGGCAGCGCAAGTTGTTCGACGGTGGTTTCGCCGGATTGTCGTGGCCGACCGAGTACGGCGGCGCCGGCGCGGACGCCAAGATCAAGGCGGTGTTCAACGAGGAACTCGACCGCGCCGGCGCGCCGGAACGGCTGAACATCATCGGTGAGGATTTCGCCGGGCCGACCATCGTCGCGTTCGGCAGTGACGAGCAGAAGCAGCGCTACCTCGAGCCCATCCTGCGGGGCACCGAGATCTGGTGCCAGCTGTTCTCCGAGCCGGAGTCGGGCTCGGACCTCGCGTCGCTGCGCACCAAGGCGACGAAGGTGGACGGCGGGTGGCGGATCCAGGGCCAGAAGATCTGGACGTCCCGCGCGCAGATCGCCGACAACGCCATCCTGCTCGCCCGGACCGGCGGCGGCGATCGGCACAAGGGCATCACCTACTTTCTGTTGCCGATGGACTCCGACGGGATCACCGTCCGTCCGCTCGCGCACATGCTCGGCGAGGCGGAGTTCAACGAGGTCTTCCTCGACGACGTGTTCGTCCCCGACTCCGCCGTCGTCGGCGAGGTCGACGGCGGGTGGAAGGTGGCCATGGGCACGCTCGCGTTCGAGCGCGTCGGCATCGCCACCGGGCGGGTGAACACCACTCGCGCCGTGCGTGACCTGGTCGAGCAGATCTCCGGCGCGACGGACGACGACGGCGCCCCGCTGGCCGCGAAACCCGCAATCCGGCAACGCATCGCGGATCTGTACGGCCGCGCGATCACGCACTACCTCATCGGGCAGCGGGTCGTCACCGGCGCGGCGTCGGGTGAACCGCCCGGGCCGGTCACGTCGATCGGGAAACTCTATTTCTGCCCGCTGGTCGAGGACATCGCCGACTTCGGGCTCGAACTGTGCGATCTGGGCGGCCAGTTCGGGCTGGCGCAGACCGACACCGACGCCGCCGACCCAATCCAGCAGCGCTGGCTGCGGCTCGCCTACCAGGCGCGCGGCACCGCGATCGCTGGCGGTTCGACCTTCATCCAACGCAACATCGCGGCCGAGCGGGTGCTCGGGATGCCGCGCGGCTGAGAAAGGGGACGACGTGAGCACTTATGTGTGGACTCCGACACCGCAGTACGTGAACGACGCCAACGTCATGCGGCTGGCTCGCACCCACGGGATCGATTCCATCGACGACCTGCGCCGCCGCTCCACCGCCGACATCGCCTGGTACTGGGACGCGGTCGTCAAAGACTTGGGCATCCCGTTCGCCACTCCATACGGGTCGGTCGTGGACACCTCGGCGGGAATCCAGTTCCCGGACTGGTTCGTCGGCGGCCCGTTCAACGTCGTCGACGCCTGCCTGCACCGCTGGCTCGACGTGGGCGCGCCGCGCACGGCGATCGTGCACGAGGCCGAGGACGGGACGATCGCGACGATGACCTACGGCGAGT
>DATDBL010000271.1:0-56387 GCA_036524855.1 Aldersonia sp.
GATCGCGCTGCGCCATCGCGCGCAGGCCGATGCCCTCCTTGAGGTAATCCATCTCGTAGAGGTGTTCGCGCCACTTGCGGTCGAGCACGGACAGCAGCACCTGGCGTTCGAGGTTGCGCATCGCGCCCTCACCGGCGAGACCGTCGAGCATCGCGGCGAACATGTCGTAGCCCTCGCGCTGGTACTCCACGAGCGGATCCCGCTGCGCCATTGCGCGCAGACCGATGCCCTCCTTGAGGTAGTCCATCTCGTAGAGGTGCTCACGCCACTTGCGGTCGAGCACCGACAGCAGGACCTGCCGCTCGAGGTTGCGCATCGCGCCCTCGCCAGCAATGCCGTCGATCTCCTTCTCGCGCCGCGCATATGCCTCGTGCGCGTCAGTCAGCAGCGCCTCGCGCAGGTCCTCGCGGCTCAGGTCGCCGAATTGGCCGTCCTCGGTCTGGCCGGCGAGTTCCTTGTAGTCCAGGCTCACCGGGTGCAGCGTCTTCAGCGCGGTCCACAGTTGTTCGAGGTCCCAGTCCTCGACATAACCCTCCGCGGTCGCACCGTCGACGTAGGCGGTGACCACGTCGGTGATCATGTTCTCGACCTGGCCCTCCATGTCCTCGCCCTCGAGGATCCGGCGGCGCTCGCCGTAGATGACGGTGCGCTGCTGGTTCATCACCTCGTCGTACTTGAGGACGTTCTTACGGACCTCGAAGTTCTGCTGCTCGACCTGGGTCTGCGCACTCTTGATCGCCTTCGACACCATGCGGTGCTCGATCGGCATGTCGTCGGGGATGTTCATCCGCGTCATGATCGACTCGACCATCGCGCCGTTGAATCGTCGCATCAGCTCGTCGCCGAGCGACAGGTAGAACCGCGACTCGCCCGGATCGCCCTGGCGCCCGGACCGGCCGCGCAACTGGTTGTCGATGCGCCGCGATTCGTGACGTTCGGTGCCGAGCACGTAAAGCCCGCCGGCCTCGCGGACCTTCTCCGCGTCCTCGCTCACCTCTGCTTTGAGCTTGTCCAGCGTCGGCTCCCACGCGGCCTCGTATTCCTCGGCGGTGTGCACCGGGTCGAGGCCCTGCTTGCGCAGTGCGAGGTCGGCGATGATGTCCGGGTTGCCGCCGAGCACGACGTCGGTGCCGCGGCCGGCCATGTTCGTCGCGACTGTCACCGCGCCCGAGCGCCCCGCCTCGGCGATGATGGTCGCCTCCTGCTCGTGGAACTTCGCGTTGAGCACGTTGTGCGGGACGCCCCGCTTGGTGAACTGCTTGGACAGGTACTCCGAGCGTTCGACGCTGGTGGTACCGATCAGCACAGGTTGGCCCTTCTCGTGCCGCTCCACCACGTCGTCGACGACGGCGGTGAACTTCGCCTCCTCCGTCTTGTAGATGAGGTCGCCCTGGTCTGCACGGATCATCGGCTTGTTCGTCGGGATTTGCACGACGCCGAGGCCGTAGATCTGGTGCAACTCGGCGGCCTCGGTCTCCGCGGTGCCGGTCATGCCGGAGAGCTTCTCGTAGAGGCGGAAGTAGTTCTGCAGCGTGATCGTGGCGAGGGTCTGGTTCTCGGCCTTGATCTCGACCTTCTCCTTCGCCTCGATCGCCTGGTGCATGCCCTCGTTGTAGCGGCGGCCGACGAGGATGCGGCCGGTGAACTCGTCGACGATGATGACCTCGCCGTTGCGGACGATGTAGTCCTTGTCGCGCGAGTACAGCTCCTTCGCCTTGATGGAATTGTTCAGGTAGCTGACGAGCGGCGAGTTGGCGGCCTCATAGAGGTTGTCGATGCCGAGCTGGTCCTCAACGAACTCCACGCCGGCCTCGTGCACACCGATGGTGCGCTTCTTGATGTCGACCTCGTAGTGCAGGTCTTTCTTCAGTAGCGGCGCGATCCGGGCGAACTCCGCGTACCACTTGCTGGACGCGTCCGCGGGGCCCGAGATGATGAGCGGCGTACGGGCCTCGTCGATCAGGATCGAGTCGACCTCGTCGACGATGGCGAAGTGGTGGCCACGCTGGACGAGGTCGTCGAGCGAGTGCGTCATGTTGTCGCGCAGGTAGTCGAAGCCGAATTCGTTGTTGGTGCCGTAGGTGATGTCGGCCCGGTAGGACTCGCGGCGCTCTGCAGGCGTCATGCCGGACAGGATCACGCCGACCTCGAGGCCGAGGAAGCGGTGCACCCGGCCCATCCACTCGGAGTCGCGCTTGGCCAGGTAGTCGTTGACGGTGACGACGTGCACGCCGCCGCCGCCGATCGCGTTGAGGTAGGCGGGCAGCACGCTGGTGAGGGTCTTGCCCTCACCGGTCTTCATCTCGGCGATGTTGCCGATGTGCAGGGCCGCCCCACCCATCACCTGCACGTCGAAGTGGCGTTGGGCCAGCACCCGCCACGACGCCTCCCGGGCGACCGCGAACGACTCGAGCAGCAACTCGTCCAGCGACTCGCCGTTGGCGTGGCGCTCCCGGAACTCGGCCGTCTTGCCACGCAGTTCGTCGTCGGTGAGCCCGTCGTAGTCGGGCGCAAGCGCGGTGACCTGGGTGGCAACGTTGGCGAGCCGCTTGACGGTGCGGCCCTCACCGACTCGGAGCAGCTTCGCGAAAGACAGGCTCGGCACGGTTCGTCTACGTCCTCTGATCGGGTTCAGGTCTGACCGGGCCCCTCCCCCGGTGCGTCGTCCATCGTAGGCGTTGCACATAAGTGCGCGGTTGACCAGCACCTCGGCCGGTCAACCGCGTACGGGACCATTCGGCGATTAGGCGAGTCGGATCACGCCGTAGTCGAAGGCGTGCCGGCGGTACACAACCGACGGTCGATCGGTCGCGGCGTCGTGGAACAGGAAGAAATCGTGTCCGACCAGTTCCATCTGGTAGAGCGCATCGTCGACGCCCATCGGCGCCGCGGAGTGCACCTTGGTGCGCACGATCCGCCCGGGCCCGTATTCGGGCTCCTTCTCCTCCGGCGCGGGCGCCTTTTTGAGCTTGGCCTCGAGCTCGGAGGCCTCGATCGCGGCCAGCGACGCGGTCGCCTCCGCTACCGACACCGGTCGCTTCTCGCCGTAATGCACCTTGCGGCGGTCGCGGTGGCGACGCATCCGCGTCTCGAGCTTGGATGTCGCGGCCTCGAGTGCCGCGTAGAAACTGTCCGCAGTGGCCTCGGCGCGGACGACCGGGCCCTTGCCCTTGGCCGTGATCTCGACCCGCTGACAGTTCTTCCTCTGACGTCGGTTGCGTTCGTGGAAGAGCTCGACGTCGAACATGTAGCGCGAGGAGTCGAATCGCTCGACGCGGGCGAGCTTCTCGGAAACGTAGATTCGAAAGTGATCGGGTACCTCGACGTTGCGGCCCTTGACCACCACGTCGGCATGCGGAGTTGTTGGAGATTCTTCGGCGCCTGCGGCGCTTGCTGCGCCCATAGCGGTCTCGCGGGGTTCGTCTTCGTTCCAGTCGTACGCCGAAGTCTGTTCAGCGGTCGTCACACGTACCTCCCGAATCGGCCGCACCACATCGGTCACGGCGGGTTGGCTGTGCCGAGGGGGGAACCGCCCGGCACCAGGAAAAGAGGCCTCACCTCCACCAGCTGTCGTCGGGTGTATCCGCGACCGTAGTACGTCGTTCGCCGGTGTGCCACCATTCACCGAGATTTCATCTCGTCCGTGGGGCGAGCGAAGCGAGGGGATACGGACTTCTCGGTCGAGCGAAGCGAGGGGATACGGACTTCTCGGTCGAGCTCAGCGACGGGATACGGACTCAAGCCGCCGCGACAACCAGAACTGCGCTGACCGGGCGCCCGAAACCGCAAAGTGCTCGAACCGATTCCGCCGCGGTGGCGCCCGAGGTGAGCACGTCGTCCACGAGGACGACGTTGGCGTCGACGGGCCCGGAGATCGTGCCGCGACAGCGGACCCGGCCGCGGAGGTTGTCGGCGCGCTCGAGCGCCGACAACCCGACCGAGTCGCGCACCCCTCGCCGCAGCGTGAGCACCGGCGCCAGCGTCGCACCGCGTAGCGACGCCACGGCCACCCGCGCCATCGCCGTCACCGGATCGCCGCCGCGCACTCGCGCCGCCCGGGTGCGGGTCGGGGCCGGCACCAACACCAGCGGCGCGAGTTCGGGCGGGTCGAGTTCACCCGCTTCGCGAAGCCGGCGCAGCGCGACAGCGAGCGCGCCGCCGAGCGGCCGCGCGAGGTCGCGCCGACCGCGTTCCTTCCCGGCGATCACCGCGCGCCGGCGGGCACCCGCGTAGCTGCCGAGCGCCCAGCACGGCACGCCGGGATCCAGCCGCGGCGTGACGCGGACGAGGTCGGACAGCTGCTCGGCGCAGCCGCGGCACCATCGGGTCGACGGTGCCGCACAGCCGCCGCACTCGAGCGGCAGCACCAGGTCCAGCAGTGCGTGCACGCCGCCACGATGCCGCACGGCACCGACAACTAACCCGGCAGCACCGCCTGCGCCCGCTGACCGGCCAGCCCGGGCACCTCGCGCCAGTAGCGGTCGGTCTCCGGGTCCGCGTTGTTGAGCTGGAATACCGCCCGCGCGTCGGTCACGAACTCGATGCTCGCCGACGCGTCCACGCTCGACACCGGCGCGGTGAGGTTGCGGCCGGGCAGCGTGTCGAGCCGCGACCCGTCCACCGACACCATCGCCACAGGGGTGTCGGGGGTGGCGCGGGCGACGACGAGTGTCTCGCTGGTGCTCCAGTCCAGCGACAGCGCCGGGCTGGCGAGCCCGATCGCGACCGGGGTCGGCGCGGTGAGGACGAACCCGCCGCCCTGCTGCGGCACCAGCACCGCGACGTACACCTTGCCGTCCACGATCAACGCCGCCCGCACCCCGTCGCTGGACAGGCGCAGTTCGGTGATCCGGCCCAGCGCCGTCACCTCGCCGGCGCCCACGTCCATCAGCGATACCTGACCGGTGTCGGCGTCGCGGACCGCGCGCACCACCCGGTTGCCGTCGATCACCGCCCACGCAGCACTGTCGTCGGCGGCCCAACTCGGCCGCGTGATGGTCGTGCCGTCGACGACGGGGAACGCG
Organism: Aldersonia sp.; assembly: GCA_036524855.1. Lineage (GTDB taxonomy): Bacteria > Actinomycetota > Actinomycetes > Mycobacteriales > Mycobacteriaceae > Aldersonia. Next base: position 5,025 of record DATDBL010000271.1, read on the forward strand.
CCGCCGTCGTAGCTGCCGACCATCAGCGCGTTGGCGGCGTCCGGCGCGGTGCGTCCGGTATCGGCGACCGCCGCGACGTAACTGCCGTCCCGCGACAGGGCCGCGGAGACCAGGTTCGACACCGTCCCGAAGTAGCCGGGCGCAGGCGTGACGCGGGTGTCGGTGACCTCGACCAGCGCACCGCCCGCGACGGCGTGCAGTCCGAGGTCGACGTCGTCGCTGGCCAGCGGGTTGAGCGTGGCGACGTCGACGGTGGTCCAGCCGTCGGGGTGGTTCCCGTCGAGAGGCTTCCCGTCGGCGAGCAACACGTACGGACCGGAGATCTCCGCGTTGGCCAACGTCCACACGATCTGCGCGGCGAGCAGTTGCCGGGCCGCGGCGTCGTAGTTCTCCACGCCCGCGAGGTCGATTCGGATCCCGCCGAGCCCGACTCCGACCGATTCCGTCCGGCCGTCGGCCTTGGTGATCGGCCCGCGCAACGAGACCTTCTCACCGAGCAGGTTGCGGACCCCCGACGCGAGCGGCGGCTTCGGACCGTCGATCAGCAGCCCGATGAGCTCGCCGGCGAGTTGCTCGCGTCCCGCCGAGATCCAGCGCGGATCCGGCACCGTCGCCGTGCCCGTCGGGTCGAGGAAGTACAGCGACCGGCGTTGGTAGGAGTTGAGGAACTGCGGCCGGTCCATGATCACGCCGGGGGGCAGGTCGTCGATCCGCCACTCCCCGTTGGTGCGCGTGAGTCCGATGCGCGCCTCGAGCGTGCCCTCCTGCGCCTGATACACGCCGCCGGGTTGCAGCTGGCCGACCCGGTTGGCCCGGATCAGGTAGGTCGCGTGGTCCTGGGTGCGCGACTCGGGCAGCACGTCGACCTTCTCCACGATGGTCGCGTTGGCGCCGTCGTCCCAACCCTGCGACGCCGCCGGGGTGAGGAACTGCCGTGCGGCACGGTGCCGGTCGGTGGGGTCGGTGCTCGCCTTGAGGAAGTCGCGCAGCAGCAGGTCGGGCTCGCGCCCGGGTGCGGGCGCGGCGAGGTTGTCGTTGGCCGGGGCGCGGTCGATGGTGCCGATCGCCTCCGGCGTCGACGAGTTCGGCAGGCTCGCGCACGAGACGAGCAGCATGCCGGCGAGCAGCGCGCACAACCCCAACAGCGGACGTCGCAGTCTCATCCGCGCGTCACTCCCCGGTCCAGTTCGCGGGGGTCGCTGCGACTTCGTCCGTGGTCGGGACGGTGCTGGTGGTGTCGGGCGCCCCCGGTTCGGCGTCGAGGGGCTGCCCCTGCGCGTGCTTGCGCTGGGTCGGTTCGAGCGGTAGCGGGCTGCCGCCCACCTTGCGGCTCCGGACCAGCGGGAGGGTGAGCCGGAAGCACGAGCCCTCGCCGGGCTGGCCCCACGCCTCGAGCCTTCCGTTGTGCAGGTGCGCATCCTCGACGCTGATCGACAGGCCCAGCCCGGTGCCGCCCGAGCGCCGTACGCGCGACGGGTCGGAGCGGTAGAACCGGTTGAACACCAGCTTCTCCTCGCCGGGCCGCAGCCCGACGCCCTGGTCGCGCACGATGATCGCGACCGCATCGTCGTTGGCCCGCATCCGCAGCAGCACCGGCTTGCCCTCACCGTGGTCGATGGCATTGGCCAGCAGGTTGCGCAGGATGCGTTCGACGCGGCGCGGGTCGACCTCGGCGACCACCGGCTCCTCGGGGAGGTCAACGATCACCTCGGTCGCGGACTCGCGCGCCAGGTGCCGCACGGTGGACACCGCCGCCCGCGCGCACAGGCGCACGTCGAGCTTTTCGGTGGCCAGGTCGGCGACACCGGCGTCGTGGCGGCTGATCTCGAGCAGGTCGTTGAGCAGCATCTCGAACCGGTCGAGTTCGTTGACCATCAGCTCGGAGGACCGTTTCAGGGCGGGGTCGAGGTCGTCGGCGCCGTCGTGGATGAGGTCGGCGGCCATTCGGACGGTGGTGAGCGGGGTGCGCAGTTCGTGGCTGACGTCGGAGGTGAACCGGCGTTGCAGGTTGCCGAACTCCTCGAGCTGGGTGATCTGCTTGGAGAGGCTCTCGGCCATCTCGTTGAACGACATCGCCAGCTTGGCCATGTCGTCCTCGCCGCGCACCGGCATGCGTTCCTTGAGCCGGCCGTCGGCGAAGCGCACCGCGATCCGCGACGCCGACCGGATCGGCAGCACCACCTGCCGGGCGACCAGCATGGAGATCGCCGCCAGCAGCACGAGCAGCACCGCGCCGCCGATGAGCATGGTCGAGCGCATCAGCGACAGGCTGCGGTCCTCACCGGCGAGCGGGAAGATCAGGTACATCTCCAGCGTGGAGATGTCGGAGGCGGTCGGGCTGCCCACGATCAGCGCGGGACCTTGGTAGCCGTCGGGATCGTCGACGGTCGCGAATTGGTAGGACACCTGACCCTGCTGCACGAACCGGCGCAGCGACTCGGGGATCAGATCGGCCGGCCCGCTGGTGGTCGGCGGCTGCGGCCCCACGCCCGGCACGATCAGCGCCGAGTCGAAGGAGCCGGCCGTACCCGCGGACTGCCCCGTGTCGGTCTCCCGGTAGGTCAACGATGCGCGCGCCGCGTCGAGCCGGCTCGACAGCGTGTTCCCGTCGTCGGCCCCCGACAGTTGGCTCTGCACCGTGTTGCGGGCGCGTTCCATCTCCTCGGTCGCGGCGCTGATCTTCGCCTCGAGCATGCGGTCGGTGATCTGGCTGGTGAGCACCACACCGAGGATCGCGATGACGATGAGCGAGAGCGTCAGCGTGGACACGACGACGCGCAGCTGCAACGAACGCCGCCAGGTGTGTCCGAGGGAATTGCTGACCGCGCGAAATCGTCGCAGCAGAGAGGCGGCGGTCCGATCGATCCGCCGCCGTGGGTGGGACTTGATCACGGCGGTCCGGCTTTGTAGCCGACCCCCCTCACCGTCAGAACGACGTCCGGGTTCTCCGGATCCTTCTCCACCTTGGCGCGCAGCCGCTGCACGTGCACGTTCACCAGACGGGTGTCGGCGGCGTGCCGGTAGCCCCACACCTGCTCGAGCAGCACCTCGCGGGTGAACACCTGGCGGGGTTTGCGGGCGAGCGCGACCAGCAGGTCGAACTCGAGCGGGGTCAGCGAAATCTGATCCTCGCCGCGACTGACCTTGTGCGCCGGCACGTCGATGACGACTTCGCCGATGGACAGCATCTCCGCCGGTTCGTCCTCGGTGCGGCGCAGTCGGGCGCGCACCCGGGCGACGAGTTCCTTCGGTTTGAACGGCTTGACGATGTAGTCGTCGGCGCCGGATTCGAGGCCGAGGACAACGTCGACGGTGTCCGTCTTCGCGGTGAGCATGACGATCGGGACCCCGGAGTCGGCACGCAGCACGCGGCACACGTCGATGCCGTTCATGCCGGGCAGCATGAGGTCGAGCAGCACGAGGTCCGGACGCATCTCACGCACGGCCGACAGCGCCTGCGTGCCGTCGCCGACGACGTACGGCTCGAATCCCTCGCCGCGCAGCACGATGGTCAGCATCTCGGCGAGAGCCGTATCGTCGTCGACTACCAGAATCCTCGGTTTCATGTGCCTATCGTGTCACTCGCGCGCGTCAGCGCCGGTAACCACGCCGACGGCGTGGTACTGGCTACCGGCCATGTCCCATCCACTGTGCCATGCGCTTGCCGAGTAGCGCCGGTTCGCTTCCCGGGCCGACCGAGCCCGGGGCCACCGACCACCACTCGCCGCGCCACTGCCGCGTCGCCAGTTCGCGGTACACGGCCGCGGTGCCCTGCTGGAGGTCGCCGTCGCGTTCGTAGGCGTCGAGCGCCCGGGCCTCGTCGGCCTCGCCGCGGCGGCGCGCCCGCTCGGCGGCGAGTTCCACGGGGACGTCGAGCAGGATTTGCAGGTCGGGGGCCGGGGCCTGCAGCCGGTCGAACTCCAGCACGCCGATCCAGGTCGCGAACGCGCCGTCCGCGTGCTGGTGGGCGCGGGCGGCGCCGTAGGCCGCATTGGAGGCGACGTAGCGGTCGAGCAGGACGACGTCGTGGGCGTCGAGCGCGGAACGCAGGTCGCTGGCGGCGCCTGCCCGGTCGAGCGCGAACAGCAGCGCCATCGCCTCGGCGGAACCGGCGAGGTCGCCGTGTTCGCCCCGCAGCGCCTCGGCGGCGAGGTCGGCATGAATGGAGGCGCCGTAGCGCGGGAACGCCAGCGTCGCCACGCGCAGTCCGTCGGCCTCGAGGTCGGCGACCACCCGCCCGACCAGCGTGCGCTTCCCCGACCCGTCGAGCCCCTCGACCGCGACCAACCTGCCCATATTGCCCTCCGGGCCTGTGAGTTATGGAGTGGGGACTCCATTACCACTCACGACCTCAGTAGCGGTAGTGCTCCGGCTTGTACGGACCCTCGACGTCGACGCCGAGGTACTCCGCCTGATCCTTGGTCAGCTTCGTCAACTCGCCACCGAGCGCCTCCACGTGGATCCGCGCGACCTTCTCGTCGAGGTGCTTGGGCAGCCGGTACACCTCGTTGTCGTACTCGTCGGGCTTGGTCCACAGCTCGATCTGCGCGATCACCTGGTTGGAGAAGCTGTTGCTCATCACGAAAGACGGGTGCCCGGTCGCGTTGCCCAGGTTGAGCAACCGGCCCTCCGACAGCACGATGATCGACTTCCCGGAGTCGAAGATCCACTGGTCGACCTGCGGCTTGATCTCGAGTCGCCTGGCCCCCGACCGCTCCAGCGCGGCCATGTCGATCTCGTTGTCGAAGTGGCCGATGTTGCCGAGGATCGCCTGATCCTTCATCGCCTGCATGTGCTCGAGCCCGACGATGTCCTTGTTACCCGTGGCGGTGATGACGATATCTGCCGCCTGCACTGCGTCTTCTACGGTGACGACGTCGAAGCCGTCCATCAGCGCCTGCAGCGCGTTGATCGGGTCGACCTCGGTGACCTGCACCCGCGCGCCCTGGCCGGCCAGCGACTCCGCGCACCCCTTGCCGACGTCGCCGTAGCCGCAGATCAACACCTTCTTACCGCCGATGAGCACGTCGGTGCCGCGGTTGATGCCGTCGATCAGCGAGTGCCGAGTGCCGTACTTGTTGTCGAACTTCGACTTGGTGACGGAGTCGTTGACGTTGATCGCCGGGAACGACAGCTCACCCGCGGCCGCGTACTGGTAGAGCCGCAGCACGCCGGTCGTGGTTTCCTCGGTCACGCCCCGCACGGACTCGGCGATGCGCGACCACTTGTTCGGGTCGGTCTCGAACCGCCGCCGTAGCAGGTTGAGGAACACCTTGTACTCCGCGGAGTGGTCCTCGTCCTCCGGCGGCACGACGCCCGCGCGCTCGAACTCGGCGCCGCGCAGCACCAGCATGGTCGCGTCGCCGCCGTCGTCGAGGATCATGTTCGTCGGCTCGTCGGGCCAGGTGAGCATCTGCTCGGCCGCCCACCAGTACTCCTCGAGCGTCTCTCCCTTCCACGCGAACACCGGGGTGCCCTTCGGCTCCTCCGGGGTGCCGTGCGGACCGACGACGACCGCCGCCGCGGCGTGGTCCTGGGTCGAGAAGATGTTGCACGACGCCCAGCGCACCTGTGCGCCGAGCGCGGTCAGCGTCTCGATCAGCACCGCGGTCTGGATCGTCATGTGCAGTGAACCGGAGATCCGCGCCCCCTTCAGCGGCAGCACCTCGGCATACTCGCGGCGCAGCGCCATCAGCCCCGGCATCTCGTGTTCGGCGAGCCGTATCTCCTTGCGGCCGAACTCGGCCAGCGACAGATCCGCGACCCTGAAGTCGATCCCGTTGCGCGTCTGAACCGTCATCCTGTCCTCAGAAACCGCCGTCATCTGCCTCTCCTGATCGAGTTACCTCCGCAAGGCTAGACGGTCGCGGGTGCGCCGTGCCGACCAGCCGACGCCCACGACACCGCTCGTGTGGCCCCCGACACGCCGAGCGATGCGGCCAGCCGGGCGTGGTGGGCGCGGCCGGTGCGCGTCAGAGTGCAAGGTGCAGTCGCAGGGCGCCATCCACGGCCACAAGCAGCTCGGGAGGAAGGCAGCCGAGGATCGGACCGACGCGCAAGACCGAGACGGAGCGAACCTGCTCGGCCTGCGCTTTCGACTCGACTTCGAGCCCCGTGCGCGCGGGCTCGAGCAACACCTGGAACGGGTAGACACGGACGGTGTTGCTCGTAATCGGAACGACGGTGACAACGCCCCTACCCAGCCGTGCCGCGGATGCATTTGCACCGTCGTTACTGACAAGGATCGCCGGCCGTAGCTTGTTCGCCTCACTCCCGCGCACCGGCTCGAGGTCCACGAGCCGAATCTCGCCCCGACGCACCCTCAGGTCAGCCCATCCGCGGTGGCGCCGGCCCAATCACCCTCCGCGCCCGAGGCTTCCCACTCCTCCCAGGCCGCGGCATAGTCGCGCTCGAGCGACGCGAGTCGGAGCAGTTCGATGGCGTCGTGGATCGCCGCCGACCTCGACGGGAGATTCGCGGCACGCACATGGTCGTCGAGGGTCCGGAGGTCCTCGACGGGCAGGCTCACACTGATCTTCACACCCATCATGCTACCCGGGTTCCTACCGGGCGGCTCCGAACGGAGCGTTGCAGTTGCTACTCAGGGTGCCCCTGACTGTGGTCGCGGTCGACGGCCGATCCACTCACCGCTCCGTCCTCCACCCGCTCGGTCTGTCGAAGATCTAGACAATTCTCGAAATTTGTAAACCGATCACTGTGCGCGTTCGCGCCGCCCCAACAACGAGTGCGACCGGCCGTAGGCGAAGTAGACGACGAAACCGATGGCCATCCAGATCACGAACCGCAGCCAGGTCTCAATGGCGAGATTGAGCATGAGCCACACGCACGCCAGCACGGCCAGAATCGGAACCAGCGGCACCCACGGCACCCGGAACCCGCGCTGCAGATCCGGGCGGGTTCGACGCAACACCACGACGCCGATCGAGACCAGCACGAAGGCGAACAGCGTGCCGATGTTCACCATCTCGCCGAGATCCCCGATCGGGAAGAACCCGGCGAGGACGGCGCACACCACGCCGACGAGCACGGTGGCGCGCACCGGGGTGCCGTGTTTGCCGGTATGCGCGAAGAAGCGAGGCAGCAGCCCGTCGCGGGACATCGCGAACAGGACCCGGGTCTGGCCCAGGAACATCACCATGACCACCGTGGTCAGCCCGGCCAGCGCGCCGAACGAGATGAGGTTCTTGGCCCAGTCGATGCCGTGGATCGCGAAGGCGGTCGCAAGCGTCGAATCCTCGTCGAGGTCGGTGTAGGGCACCATGCCGGTGAGCACGAGGGTCACCGCGACGTAGAGTACGGTGACGACGGCGAGCGAGCCGAGGATGCCCCGCGGCAGCGCATGCTGCGGATCCTTGGTCTCCTCCGCCGTGGTGGCGACCACGTCGAACCCGATGAACGCGAAGAACACGAGGCTTGCCGCGGCCAGCATGCCGTACCAGCCGAACGTGCTGTTGCCCGCGCCGGTCAGGAACGAGAACAGCGTCTGGTGGATGCCCCCGGTGCCCTCGCCGCCCTGCGACGGCGGAATGTAGGGCGAATAATTCTGCGTCTCGATGTAGAACGCACCGAAAACCACCACGAACACCACCACGGTCACCTTGATCGCGGTGAACAGCGCCGCCGTGCGCGAGGACAGCTTGGTTCCCGTGATCAGCACGACCGCCAGCACGGCGAGCAGCAGCATCGCGCCCCAATCGATTTCGCGCGAGCCGATCTGCAGGACCGGGGCCGCCGTGCCCAGCACCTCGCCGAGGTAGAGCGACCACCCCTTGGACACCACCGCCGCCGCGAGCGCGAACTCGAGGATCAGATCCCAACCGATGATCCAGGCGATCAGCTCTCCGAACGTCGCATACGAGAAGGTGTATGCGCTGCCGGCGACCGGCACCGTAGAGGCGAACTCGGCATAACACAACGCGGCCAGCGCACAGGCGATCGCGGCGATGACGAACGACAACGAAACCGAGGGCCCCGCGACGGTTCCCACCGCGTATGCAGTCAAGGTGAAGATGCCGGCACCCACCGCGACCGCGACGCCGAACACCGTCAGGTCCCACGCGGTCAGCTCTTTGCGGAGTTTGGAGTCCGGCTCGTCGGTGTCGGCGATCGACTGCTCCACCGATTTGGTGCGGAACAGCGGATGGCCGGTCCAGGCTGAAGTCCGTCGCCCTTCGGTGGCCATGCTGCCTCCTCGCTCGCCTATCGCTTCGAGCGTAGTTCGCGGCGACGGGTCAGCCGGGTATTTCGGCCGCCCGATACAAATCCGGCTCGAGGTAGATGATCCGGCAGGCGGGCAGTCGCTCGCGCACCCGCGCCTCGGCGCCGTCGATGGCGCTCGCGATGGTCGCGATGTCGAGGCCGGGGACCACCGCGATCTTCGCGGCCAGCAGGATCTCCTCCGGACCGAGGTACTGGGTCTTGAGGTGGATGACCTGTTCGATGTGCTCGTGCTCGACGAGCGCCTCGCGGATCACCCGCTCGTCCTCGGGGCTCACGCCCTCGCCGATCAACAACGAGTGCATCTCCACGATGAGGATGATCGCGATGATGCCGAGCAGCACGCCGATGCACAGCGTGCCGATGCCGTCCCAGACCGGGTCGCCGGTCGCCATCGTGAGCCCGACGCCACCGAGCGCAAGCACCAGACCGACCAGCGCACCGGTGTCCTCGAGCAACACGACCGGTAGTTCGGGATTGCGCGAGTTGCGGATGAACCGCCACCAACTCGCCCGGCCCTTCAACGGCCGCGACTCGCGCACCGCCGTGATGAAGCTGAAAGTCTCGAGCCCGATCGCGACCAGCAGGATGACAATCGCGACCATCGGCGACGTCAGTTCCTCCGGGTGCTCGATCTTGTGGATGCCCTCGTAGATCGCGAACATCGAGCCCAGGGTGAACAGCACCAGCGCGACGACGAACGAGTAGAAATACCGGCTGCGACCGTAGCCGAACTGGTGCAACTGATCCGGTTGCTGCGCGGCACGGTTCTGCCCGAACAGCAACAGTCCCTGATTCGACGTGTCCGCCACCGAGTGCACCGACTCGGCCAGCATCGACGACGACCCGGTGATGAGGTAGCCGACGAACTTGGCGACCGCGATCCCCGCATTCGCGAAGAGAGCGGCGAGAATGGCTTTTTTACTCCCGCTCGCGGACATCGCACTACCTCTCGAGTTCGGCGGGCTCCGACACGCAGAACAGTACGGTGCCCGCCGCCGTCGCCTTCGTACGGGCGTCCCGGTCACCCGCCGAAAACCACGCCGCCGCACCGGGTTCGAGCGTGAGCGATACCGCGCCGCCGTCGGCGTGCGAGCAACTCACCGACGCCGCACCCGAGGTGCACAGCACGATGCTCGGCCCGGCGACCGGCAGTCCCGCCGAGTCCGCCTCGCCGAGCTCGACGCGGGAGACCGCGAATTCGCGCGCCGGCGTACGGTACCGCGTCGCCTCGCCGTCGCCGATCCGTTCAGGAAGCAGCACCGGCATGTCCGCGGGCCGGAAGTCGAGCACCCGCAACAGCTCCGGGACATCGACATGCTTGGGGGTCAGCCCACCCCGCAGCACGTTGTCCGAGTTCGCCATCACCTCGACGCCGAGGCCGTGCAGGTATGCGTGCAGGTTGCCGGCATCGAGGTACAGCGCCTCGCCCGGTTGCAGCCGGACCCGGTTCAGCAGCAGCGAGGCGAGCACCCCGGCGTCCTCGGGGTAGGTCTCGCCGAGTTCGAGCGCCGTGCGGACCTCCGCGACGAAGCGGCGGTCTGTGCCCGAGACATAGCGCATGCATCCGGCGAGGACGTGCTCGAGGAGTGCCGACACCGCGGGCTGCGGCAGCGTGATCCACGTGGTGAACAGCGCACGCAAGCCGGACGCGTCGGGCTGGCCGGCGATCATGTCGACGTAGCTGTCCAACGCCGGGACGTCGAGGGCGCGCAGCAGTTCGACCGTGCGGTGCGGGTCGCGGAACCCGGTGAGCGCGTCGAACGGTTCCAGCGCCACGATCAGTTCCGGCTTCGGGTTGTCGTCGCGGTAGTTGCGGATCGGGGAGTCGATCGGCAGGCGCGCGAGGTTCTCCCGGGCGAAGCCCTCCCTCGCCTGCTGCCTGCTCGGATGCGCCTGCAACGACAGCGGTTCGTCGGCGGCGAGCAGCTTCACCAGGAACGGCAGCCGCGGCGGCTTGCCGGGGCCGAGTTCGGTTTCGGGATCGTCGTGGATCACCGTCAGCAGCGACCGGGCGGCGCCGTCGTCGTCGAGCACCATCGCCGGATCGGCGGGGTGCGCACCGAACCACAGTTCGGCCTCGGGATGGGCGGACGGCGACGGGCGTCCACACAATTGAGCCAGCGCGGTTCGCGAACCCCAAGCATAGGTCCGCACCGCCCCCTGCAGTCGGCGCACTAGACGGGTTCCCCCTCGGTCGGTGACGGTGGTACCAGCGCGGGCGGCGGCGCCGACGCCGCACCCACACCCGGTCCACGGAGCAGCCCGAGATAGGCAGCGGCCATTTCCAGGCGCAGCGCCAACATGGCGAGCTGTTCGACGTCCGACGACGCTGCGGCCGGCGGCGCAGCGGCCGGCGTGCGGTCTTCGCCCTCGCCAACCGTGACGACCTCCGCGTCCTCGAGCACCCGCAGCCGCCGCGCGATCGCGTTGCGGTCGGCGGTCATGCCGAGCACGAACACGCGTACGCCCTCCTGCGGCGCCGGCCCGTCGATCTGCTCGTCGTGGAAGAACGGGTCGAAGTCGGCGCCGGGCGGCTTCGCAGAGGCCAGCATCGATGCGCCGGCAAGCACGTCGGCCAGGTCCGCGGCGGCCGCGACGGTGCCCACCGCACGCAGCAGGACCTCCGCGCCGTGCGCGGCGAGTTCGACGGTCGCGGGACCGTCGCCGGCCAGGACCACGCGGCGGTTCCGCAGCCGCGCCGCAAGCGACTTCGCCGGGTTGTCGAAGACCTCGTGGACGGGATGGTCCCGCATCGCCTCGGCGTCGACGGCGTCGGCGAGACGGTCGAGTTCCTCGGCCGTCCACACGCTGCGGGTGGCGTCCACCACGGTCGCGACGGCGAGTCCGGCGGCGAGATAACGCAGCAACGCTCCGGGGTCGATGCCGCCGCGGCCCGTCGTTCGAATTCGCGGCGGCAACGCGATCACGCGTCCCGCGCCAGCCGCGCGCAGCGGTCCCTCATCGGGCGCCGCGACCACGACCTCCGCGCCGCGGCGTACCGCGATCGCCACCGACTCGACCAGCCGCGGGTCGCCGGCATCGTCACCGCTGATCAGCACGACGTCGAGCGGACCCACCCAGGTCGGCGTCGTAGTAACGTGCACGATCGGCAGTCCCGCATGCGCACCGAGCGCCGCGACGAGCATTCCCGCCGCTCGGCGCGCGCGGCCGGGTCCCGTCACGAGCAACAGCGCCCGAGGTCGCACGCCTGCCAACCGACCGAGCGCGTCCTCACGCACGCCCTCGGCGACGGCGCGCACGTGGGCGCCGCCGAGCGCTGCGGAACGCAGCGTGCCCAGCGAGTCCGCCGCCTCCAGCGAGGCGGCGTCGTCGAGGTCGAGCACCGACAACGCGGTCATGACGGTGAACGGACGTCCTTTCCTTCTCGGCGGGCCAGGGGTGCGCACCCGGTTGGGGACGCCCCCACTCCACTATCCCAGCTATCCGCGAACGATGGTCAGGATCTCGTCCACGAGGGCTGCGACCTGCTCGGATGTCCGCGCCTCGACGTTGAGGCGGAGCAGCGGCTCCGTGTTCGACGCGCGGAGGTTGAACCACGCGTCGTCGCCGAGATCGACGGTGACACCGTCGAGGCGGTCTGTCGCCACCGTCCGGTCCGCGAACGCGGCGAGCACCGCGGCGGTGCGCTCGGCTGCGTCGGCTGTGTCGGATAGCGTCGAGTTGATCTCGCCCGACGCCGCGAAGCGAGCGTACTTCGCGGTGAGCGTCGAGAGCGGGACGTTCCCGGCGCCGAGGGCGGCGAGCACATGTAGGGCGGCGAGCATGCCGGAGTCGGCGCCCCAGAAGTCCCGGAAGTAGTAGTGCGCGGAGTGTTCGCCGCCGAAGATCGCCCCGGTCTGCGCCATCTGCGCCTTGATGAACGAATGCCCCACCCTGGTCCGCACCGGGGACCCGCCGAGTTCGGTGACCAACTGCGGCACCGCTCGCGACGTGATGAGGTTGTGGATCACGATTGCACCCGGTTCCTTGGCGAGTTCCCGCTCCGCAACGAGCGCCGTGATCGCCGACGGGGATACCGGTTCACCGCGTTCGTCGACGACGAAGCATCGGTCGGCGTCGCCGTCGAACGCCAAGCCGATGTCGGCGCCCACCTCGACGACGTAGCGCTGCAGGTCGACGAGGTTCGCCGGATCCAGCGGGTTGGCCTCGTGATTGGGGAAGGAGCCGTCGAGTTCGAAGTACAGCGGCCTCAGCGTGACCGGCAGCGGCCCGAGCACCGCCGGGGTGGTGTAGCCGCCCATGCCGTTGCCGGCGTCGACGGCGACCACGAGCGGGCGTATCGACGACAGGTCGACCAGTCCGCGCAGGTATGCAGCGTAGTCGTCGAGCACGTCCTGCTCGGTGACGGTGCCGGCCGGGCCGTCGTATCCGGGGACACCGGCAGCGACTTCGGCGGCGATCTGTGCCAGACCGGTCTCCTGCCCCACCGGTTTGGCTCCGGCGCGGCACAACTTGATCCCGTTGTAGCGGGCCGGGTTGTGGCTCGCGGTGAACATTGCGCCCGGGCAGTCCAGCAGTCCCGACGCGAAGTACAACTCGTCAGTGGAGGCGAGACCGATGCGAACGACGTCGAGTCCCTGCGCGGTGACGCCGTCGGCGAACGCGGCCGACAGTCGCGGCGACGATTCGCGCATGTCGTAACCGATCACGACCCGCGACGCGTCGTCGTGCACGAGCCGCGCGAACGCAGCGCCGACGTCGCGCACGAACGCGTCGTCGATCTGTTCGCCGACCACGCCTCGCACGTCATAGGCCTTGATCACGGCGTTCACCAGGTCCGGGGAACGTGGGGTCATGGCCACACCATAGTGGCACCCCCGCCGCGACGGGGCGGCCAGAAAGCCGAGTGTGACGGGGGTCTAATCCACTGGATCGGGCAGCACGCGTAGGTGGCCGCGCCGTCCGGTGCGGGTCGGATGCGGCGACGGCGGCGTGCTCGGGACAGGCTGGTCACGCCGCGGCACGCGCACGCCGGGTTCGCCGGGCGCCGGGCGGCCGGCCTCGCGCACGGCCTCGGCGAGGGCGGTGAGATCGTCCTCGTCCGGCGTCGGGGCGGCGAACCCGCCCTCGTGCCGGACCAGTTCCCACCCCTTCGGCGCGGTGATCCGAAACGCGTGCGTCTCGCACAGGTCCCACGAGTGCGGCTCGTCGACGGTGGCGAGCGGGCCGACCACCGCGGTGGAGTCGGAATAGACGAAGGTGAGCGTCGCGACGGCGCCGTTCTTGCACGCGGGCCGGCAGCATCGACGCAGTCCTCTCACAAGCAGTGAGACTAACCTTCGAGTGCACCTTCAGGGCTGCGGACACACCGGGGGCGAAATATCTCGCTCAGGTTGCTGTTTCGTTCGGGCGCAGTTGCGCCGGGCCGCCCGGTCCGCCGGGGCCAGGGCTCGCGCCGCGCCCGCGACCGCGCGGACGTCGGCGCCCGGACTAGGGTTGCCCCGTGCCTCGCCCGCAACCGCGCAGACGTCGGCGCCCGATCACGTCCCGCTCGGTGTCCAGGCGCGGCCGCGGCGTGCGCGGGCCGGTACTACCCCAGGACGTGCCCGCGTGGAGAAGCCGCGGGGAGAAGTTCGATCTGCTGGTGCTGGAGGCGTTCGCGCCGCTCGAGGAGCACTGGCACGACCGGCTCACCAAGCTGGATATCGCCGTGGACGAGGTTCCGCGGATCACGGCTCGCGATCCGGCGTCGGTCACCTGGCCCGACGAGGTGGTCGCGGACGGTCCGGTTCCGCTGTCGCGGCTGGTCCCGGCCGGTGTCGATCGGCGCGGCGCCGCCACGCGCGCCCGCCTGGTGCTGTTCCGTCGTCCGCTGGAACTGCGGGCCAAGGATCCCGAGGACCTCGTCGACCTGCTGCACGAGGTCCTCGTCGCCCAGGTCGCCACCTATCTAGGGGTGGACCCGGACGTCATCGAGTAGCCGCCCTACCCGTGAGTGGTCGGGACCTCAGCCGATACCGCGCTTGAGGCGGCGGCGTTCGCGCTCGGAGAGGCCGCCCCAGATGCCGAAGCGCTCGTCGTTGGCCAGCGCATACTCGAGGCACTCGTCGCGGACCTCGCAGCCCATGCAGATGCGTTTGGCCTCGCGGGTGGAGCCGCCCTTCTCCGGGAAGAACGCCTCCGGGTCGGTCTGAGCGCACAGCGCCCGCTCCTGCCACTGCTCTTCGGTTCCGTTGTCGAACAAGGCATCGAACTCGGCGTCGACGAGGCTCAGTCGGGGGCGCTCCCCGGCCTCGATCTCGTCGTCGCGGTCGTCGAATGCTGCGCCCGCCACGGAATCGGCGTGCGGGTCAAGCTCGTCCGAGTCCGTTGCGGCTGTCGCAGCTGTCGCGTTCAGGAAGTTCTCGAACCCCCCGAGTTGTCCGGTCATCGCTCCGCCTCCTTACCTTCGATCGCGCAGATTAGTGTTGCTGCATGAATGAGCCGCGCGCGGATTCGACGCGGCAGATGGACAGTCCTCATCGCGGGGCGACCGGACGGCCGCACGCTTCGAACTACTGTTCGAAACATCCGAGGTGCCAGGGACTCTCGTCCCAACCCCTCGGAATGACATGCCTGTGATTAGACACGCCGACGACGGTGATGGTCAAGCGCAACGGCGAATTCGATTACCATTGCGACTCTTTTGTGCCGACGCCGTGGCCGACTCGGTGCCGACGCCGTGGCCGACTCGGCGCGGACGCAGATGCGCCTGATCGTGCCGACGTCGACCCGAATAGGGTGTGCAGACGTGAGCGACTCGAAACCGTTGCGGATCGCCGTGCTGGTCGGCGGCGTCGGCGGCGCACGGTTCCTGCAGGGCGTGCGCGCCCTGCTCGACGGCACCGGCGAGATCACCGCGATCGTCAACATCGGCGACGACATCTGGCTGCACGGCCTGCGCGTCTGCCCCGACCTCGACACCTGCATGTACACCCTCGGCGACGGCATCGACACCGAGCGCGGCTGGGGCCGGGTGAACGAAACCTGGCACGCCAAGGAGGAATTGACCGCCTACCGCGCGGTGCCCGACTGGTTCGGACTCGGCGACCGCGATATCGCGACACACCTGATCCGCTCCCAGATGCTGCGCGCGGGCTATCCACTCTCCGCGGTCACCGAGGCGCTGTGCAACCGGTGGAAGCCGGGAGTCACGCTGCTTCCCGTCTCCGACGACCGCTGCGAGACCCACGTCGTCATCACCGATCCCGACGGCCCCGACGACGAACGCAAGGCGATCCACTTCCAGGAATGGTGGGTGCGCCACCGCGCGCAGGTGCCCACGCACGGGTTCGCGAACATCGGCGCCGAGCAGGCCAAGCCCGGCCCCGGTGTAGTCGACGCGATCGCCGACGCCGATCTCGTGCTGCTCGCACCGTCCAACCCGGTCGTGAGCATCGGCGCGATTCTCGCCATCCCGGGCATCCGTGCGGCCCTGCGCACGACGTCGGCCAAGGTGATCGGCGTCAGCCCGGTGATCGACGGAAAGCCGTTGCGCGGCATGGCCGACGAGTGCCTGACCGTGATCCGGGTACAAACCACCGCGGAGGCGATCGGCGCCCACTACGGCCCGCGCAGCGGTACCGGCATCCTCGACGGATGGCTGATCCACACCTCCGACCGCGCCGAGATCGACGGCATCGCGGTGCGGGCCGTGCCACTGCTCATGACCGACCCAGCCACCACCGCCGACATGGTCCGCAACGCAATCGAACTGGCCGGGCTACGGCCGTGATCGACCACGGCGCGGCGGACGGGTTGCAGATTCTGCCGGTGCGCGGCCTGCCGGAGGTCCGGCCCGGTGACGACGTCGCCGAACTGATTGCGCGTCACGCCGAATGGCTGACCGACGGCGACATCGTCGTCATCACGAGCAAGATCGTGTCCAAGGCGGAGGGCCGGATCGTCTTCGCCCCGGCCGATCCCGAGCAGCGCGAGGCCGCACGCAGGAAACTCGTCGACCGGGAGGCGGTGCGGGTGCTCGCCCGCAAGGGGCGCACGCTCATCACCGAGAACCGCCTCGGTATCGTGCAGGCCGCGTCCGGCGTCGACGGATCCAACCTCGCCCCGACCGAACTCGCCCTGTTGCCAACCGATCCCGACGCCAGCGCGGCCACGATCCGCGTGAACCTGAAGAACCGCCTCGGGGTCGACGTCGCCGTCGTCGTCACCGATACCATGGGCCGCGCGTGGCGCAACGGGCAGACCGACGCGGCGATCGGCAGTGCAGGTCTGGCGGTGCTGCACGGCTACGCGGGCACCGACGACACCGCCGGAAACGAGTTGCAGGTGACCGAGGTCGCGATCGCCGACGAGGTCGCCGCCGCGGGCGATCTCGTGAAGGGCAAACTCGCCGCAACCCCGGTGGCGGTGGTACGCGGGTACCCCGTCCGCGACGACGGCAGCACCGCCCGAGACCTGCTGCGCGGCGGGGCCGACGACCTGTTCTGGCTCGGCACCGCCGAGGCGATCACACAGGGTCGCCGCGAGGCGTTACTACTGCGTCGGTCGGTGCGCCGCTTCGCGTCGGAACCCGTGCCGGAGAACGCGATACGCGACGCCGTCGCCCGCGCGCTCACCGCGCCCGCGCCGCACCACACCCGTCCCGTGCGGTTCGTGTGGCTGCGCGACCGCACCACCCGCACCCGCCTGCTCGACGCGATGCGCGACGCCTGGCGCGCCGACCTCGCGGGCGACGGCCGCAGTGCCGAGTCGATCGAACGACGAGTCGCGCGCGGCGACATTCTGTTCGACGCGCCCGAGGTGATCGTTCCCTGCTGCGTGCCCGACGGCGCCCACGACTACCCCGACCAACGGCGACAGGCCGCCGAGCAGACCATGTTCACGGTCGCGGTCGGGGCGGCGGTGCAGGGCCTGCTGGTCGCGCTCGCGACCGACGGGATCGGCAGTTGCTGGATCGGGTCGACGATCTTCGCCCCCGAGGTGACCCGCGCCGAACTCGACCTGCCGCCGGACTGGCGCCCGCTCGGCGCGGTCGCGATCGGCTACCCACTCGCAGAGCCCACGGCGAGTCCATCCCCCGTCGCTTCGCTCGCCCCGCTGCGCCCGCTGCCCGACCCCGCCGCCGGGTTGGTGGAGCGATGAGCGCGGAAAGCCTGCGCGCCTCGGCGACCGCCGAGCTCGAGCACTGGCCTGCCCCCGACGACTGCGCCGACTCGCTGCGGCACACGCTGCTCGCGTTCCTCGGATCCGCACCGCGCGGGTGCCTGCGCGAGCACGTCCCCGGCCACATCACCGCCTCGGCGCTGCTGCTCGACGAATCCGCCCGCCACGTCGTGCTCACCCTGCACCCGCGCCTGGGGCGCTGGGTTCAACTCGGCGGCCACTGCGAGGAGTCCGACGACACCATCGTCGAGGCCGCACTGCGGGAGGCGCGCGAGGAGTCCGGCATCGCGGACCTGCGCATCGACCCGGTGCTGCTCTCGGCGCACACCCACCCGATCACCTGCTCGTTGGGCGTCCCGACCCGCCACCTCGACCTGCGGTTCCTCGTCACTGCTCCCGACGGCACGCCCGTGGTGTGCAGCGACGAATCCGTCGACCTGCGCTGGTGGCCCGTGGACGAACTGCCGCCCGACGCGGAGCGGGACGGCATCACGCGGCTGATCGAGCTGGCTAGACGTCGGTCGAGAAGCGGATACCGCCGTCCGGAATGGTGACCCCGGGCCACACCCGCGCACCGCGCAACAGTTCGCAGCGAGCTCCGATGTCGGCGCCGTCACCGATCACGCCGTCGCGGACCAACGCCCGCGGACCGATCCGCGCGCCGAACCCGACGATCGACCGCTCCACGACCGCGCCCGCCTCGACCTTCGCTCCGTCGAACAGGATCGCGCCGTCGAGTCGCGCCCCGGCCCCGACCTCCGCGCCGCGGCCGACCACGGTACCGCCGATGACCAGCGCGCCCGGCGCGACACCGGCACCGGACCCGATCAGCGCCTCACCGCGCCGATCGGGCAGCGCCGGGGAGGTCGCGATGCCGCGCACCAGGTCCGCCGACCCGCGCACGAAGTCCTCGGGGGTGCCCATGTCGCGCCAGTACGCGGCGTCGACGTGCCCGAAGATCCGCACCCCCTCGTTCAGCAGGCTCGGGAACACCTCGCGCTCCACCGACACCGGCCGCCCCGACGGGATCTTCTCGATGTACTCGCGCCGGAACACGTAGCAGCCGGCATTGATCTGATCGGTCGGCGGGTCCTGAGTCTTCTCCAGGAACGCCTGCACCCGGCCGGTGCCGTCGGTCGGCACGCACCCGTAGGCGCGCGGATCGCTCACCCTGGTCAGGTGCAGCGTGACGTCGGCCTCCGTCGACGCGTGCGTGTCGAGCACGGCACCGAGTTCGGTGCTGGAGAGCACATCGCCGTTGAACACCATCACGGTGTCGCTGCGCAGTTTCGGCAGCACGTTGCGGATGCCGCCGCCGGTGCCGAGCGGTTCGGTCTCGGTGACGTACTCGATCTCGAGGCCGAGATCCGACCCGTCACCGAAGTGGTCCTCGAACACCCCCGCCTTGAACGATGTGCCCAGCACCACGTGGTTGATACCGGCGTCGGCGATGCGCGCGAGCAGGTGGGTGAGGAACGGCACGCCGGCGATCGGCAGCATCGGCTTCGGTGTCGAGAGGGTCAGCGGCCGCAGCCGGGTGCCCTGCCCACCGACGAGTATCACCGCGTCGGTTGCAGTGTGGTCTGCGTGGTCGTGGTCCGCCTTGTTGTCGTCTGCAGCGTCGGCCATCAATCTCGTACTCCATGTCGTCGGTCGAGTGCCGATCGAACCGCAAACTTCGAGCGAACCGCAAGTCCAGCGCGCAAGATCACTCTCAGCGGGGCCTGCCACCAGTGCGGGTGCCGGTCGGCCTGGAATCGGTAGGCACTGCGGTGATGCGCCGGCAACATCAGTTCGGGATGCCGCCCGGCGGCGTGTCCCTTGTCGTGCACCACCTCCGCCGACGGCGCGTACACGTTGAGCCAGCCTGCGCG
Organism: Aldersonia sp.; assembly: GCA_036524855.1. GTDB lineage: Bacteria > Actinomycetota > Actinomycetes > Mycobacteriales > Mycobacteriaceae > Aldersonia. Next base: position 24,266 of record DATDBL010000271.1, read on the forward strand.
GCCCAGACGGTCGCCGAGATCGACATCCTCCATGTACATGAAGTAGCGCGAGTCGAACCCCCGCACGGAGTCGAACGCGGCCCGCCGCAGCAGCAGGCACGAACCCGACAGCCATCCCACCGGCCGTTCACTGATCTCTTCGTCCTGCTGGCGGTACCGCACGGTCCACGGGTTGCCCGGCCACACCGTGCCGAGGATCGCGTGCCCCACGCCCGATGCGAGACCCGGCACCTGCCGTGCCGACGGGTACACGGTGCCGTCGGGGTCGCGGATCAGCGGGCCCAGCGATCCGGCACGTGGCCAGCGCCGCGCCGCCTCGAGCAGGGCGTCGATCGAACCCGGCCGCCACGACACGTCCGGGTTGGCGACGACGACGAATTCGATCTCCGGATCGAGCTCGGCGACCGCCCGGTTCGCGGCCCCGCCGTAGCCGATGTTCGCCCCGATGTGGAGCAGGCGCACCCGCGGATCGGTCGCTGCCGCCGCCTCGGGGGCGCCGTCGGTGGAGCCGTTATCGGCGATGACGACCTGCGGCTTCTCGTCGGTCGCGGTGGTCAGGGTGTCGAGGAAGTGCTGCAGATGCTCGCCTGGCGAATAGGTCACCGTCACGACACCCACCTGCGAACTCACGCCGGACAGCCTAACCGGGGGATCGGTCGCGGGCGGCGAGCGCGGCGGCCAGGCCCTCGCGCCAGTCCCGCAGCGGCGGCAGGCCCGCGGCGTTCCACGCACGGTCCGAGAGCACCGAATACGCCGGCCGTGGGGCGGGCCGGACGAACGCCGCGCTGGTGGTCGGCCGCACCCGCTGCGGGTCGGCGCCGACGCCCTCGAAAGCGGCCCGTGCCAGGTCGAACCAGCTGGCCTGCCCTGCGTTGGTCGCATGCAGCAATGGCGGCGCGTCCGGCTGCTGCGCAAGGTCGAGCAACGCGTCGGCGAGGTCCCCGGCATACGTCGGCGAGCCGACCTGGTCGGTGACGACGTCGACGTGATCACGTTCACGTTCGAGCCGCAGCATGGTCGCGACGAAGTCGCCGTCGCGCGCGGCGTACACCCAGGCGGTGCGGACCACGTGTGCGGTCGGGAGCACCTCGTGCACGGCGCGCTCCCCCGCCAGCTTGGAGGCGCCGTACACCGTCGCCGGCGCGGTCCGGGCGTCGGTTTCGTACGGCTCGGTGGCGTCGCCGCCGAACACGTAGTCGGTGGAGACGTGGACCAGACGCGCGCCCCGCTCGGCGCACGCCTGCGCGACGATGCGCGCCCCTGTCTCGTTGACCCCGAACGCGGCGTCGGCGTCGGATTCGGCCTTGTCGACCGCGGTGAAGGCGGCGCAGTTGAGCACCACGTCGCCGGGTTCGATGCCGGAACGGACCGCGTAAAGATCTGTGATGTCCATCTCGGCGGAGGTGTATCCGCATGCCGGCAGGCCCCGCACCGTTGCGCGCGCCATCAGCTGGCTGCCGAGTTGGCCCGCGGCGCCTGTCACTGTGATCCGCATCGGGAAAGTCTGGCACGCCGATGTCGGTTCAGCCGAACGTGACCGACCGGCCAGTAGCCTGGGTGCCGATCTTCCGGGGCGAGCGAAGCGACGGGGGGAACTCCGAGCTGGAAAGGGTGAACTGTTGGCGAATCAGCAGGCCGACCCGCGCCGACCCGGGCGTGGGCAGACGGTCGCGATCGTGCTGGCGGCGCTGGTGCTGCTGGTCACCGGGGTGGGCTGGTACAGCCTCGACTCCGTGCGCGCCAATCTCGCCCTCGCGTCCGGACTCGGCCTCGGCGGCGGCAAGGACGGCGCGGTGGACATCCTGCTCGTCGGCACCGACAGCCGCACCGACGCGCACGGCAACCCGCTGTCGGCGAACGAGTTGGCGTCGTTGCGGGCGGGCGGTGACGTGTCGTCGGCCACCGACACGATCGTGTTGATCCGCATCCCCAACGACGGCCGCTCCGCCACCGCGATCTCCATCCCCCGCGACTCCTGGGTCGACATCCCCGGCATCGGCATGTCGAAGATCAACGCCGCCTACGGCGCCACAAAGGAGCACGAGCGCGTCGAACTGGTCGAGTCCGGTCTCTCCGACGAGGAGGCCGACAAGGAGTCGACGACCGCGGGGCGGGAGGCGCTGATCGACTCGGTCGCCGAGTTGACCGGGGTCACCGTGGACCACTACGCCGAGGTCGGCCTGCTCGGTTTCGTGCTGCTCACCGACGCGGTCGGCGGCGTCGACGTCTGCCTCAACGCGCCCGTCGACGAGTGGATGTCCGGGGCGCAGTTCCCCGCGGGCGAGCAGACCCTCGACGGGTCGGGCGCGTTGAGTTTCGTGCGGCAGCGCCACGACCTGCCCCGCGGCGACCTCGACCGCATCGTGCGCCAGCAGGTGTTCATGGCCTCGCTCGTGCATGAGGTGCTCAGCGCGCAGACGCTGGCGAACCCGGCCAAGCTGAGCCAACTCTCGGACGCGGTGTCGCGGTCGGTGGTGCTCGACGACAATTGGGACATCATCGACTTCGCGACCCGACTGCAGCACCTCGCGGGCGGGCAGGTCCGCTTCGACACCATCCCGGTCACCGACCTTGCCGCCGAGACCGACGACGGCGAGTCTGTGGTCAAGGTCGACCCGAAGGCGGTGCGCGAGTTCGTGGCCTCGCTCGCGGAGGAGCAACCGGCGGCGTCTTCCGACAACGACGCCCTCGATCCCTCCTCGGTCACCGTCGACGTCGCCAACGACAGCGGCATCGAGGGTCTCGCGGCGAACGTGTCGCAGTCGTTGACCGCCAAGGGCTACGGCACGGGCACGGTCGGAAACAACACGGGGCCCTCCGTGGACCAGAGCGAGGTGCTGGCCCACTCCAGCGACGATCCCGGCGCGGCCTCGGTCGCCGCCGCGCTCGGCGGACTACCGGTCACCGAGGACACCAGCCTGAGGGATGGCAAGGTAAGGGTCGTGCTCGCCACCGATTACCAGGGCCCAGGGTCGACCGGCGCGAGCCCGGTGACCCAGGTGCCGACCGAGGCGCCGCAGCCGACCGAGGTTGCCGCGCCGATCGACGCCGGACGGAGCGGACCTCGATGCGTGAACTGACCCTCGCCGACCTACTGCTCGAACCGATCCTCACCCGCGACCCGGCCGGCCCGCGGATCACCTTCTACGACGACGCCACCGGCGCCCGCATCGAGTTGTCCGCGGTGACGCTGGCGAACTGGGCAGCCAAGACCGCCAACCTGCTGCGCGACGAGTTCGCGGTGCAGCCGGGCACCCGGGTCGCGGTGCTGCTGCCGGCGCACTGGCAGACCGCGGCGGCGCTGCTCGGGTGCTGGTGGGCCGGCGCCGACGTGGTGCTCGAGCCCGACCCGGATGCGGAGGTCGCGCTAGTGACCGCGGAGCGGCTCGACGACGTCGCCGACGTGGCCGAGGTCGCGGCGCTGTCGCTGGACGCGTTCGGCATGCCGGTGCGCGACCTGCCGGTCGGCATCACCGACTACGCGACCTCGGTGCGCGCCTACGGCGACGAGTTCCTCCCCGCGGGTGCGGGTCCGGCCCTCGCCGGGATCGCGGTGGCGGACGTGCTGGCCGCCGCGCGCGCGGCGGCCGCGCGCCAGGGCCTGTCCGAAACCGACCGGGTGCTTTCCACGCACGAGTGGACCGACACCGCAGCGCTCACCGACTCGCTACTCGCGGTGTTCGCGGCGGGTGCGTCGCTGGTACAGATCGCCAACGAGGATCCCGCGATCGCCGCGCACCGCGCGGAGACCGAGAAGGTCACGCGGCGTCTGTAGGCCCCGATCTCGCGCCGGCACGGCGCGCCTGTAGGAACCCCCTCGCGCGCGGAGTAGCCGAGGCGTTCACGCGTCGTCTTCAGGCCGGACCTCGCGCCGGTAGCCGCCGTCCTCGAGCCCCGCCTCGATCTCGAACTTGTTGCGCTCCTTCGAGTTCCGCATCTCCTCGATGAGGTACCGGACGGCGAAGGAGAAGCCGTAGCGCGCCCATTGGTCGGCGTGCACGGCCTCGTGTTTCAGCGTGCGCCCGCGGGTGCGGTCGCGGGTGAGATACGCGCCGCCGAGCGTCGTGCCCCCGCGGCCGAACCCGCCACGCATCCCGTGGCAGACGAAGATCTCGTAGCGGGTGTCGAAGCGGATCTGCGCGCGCCACAGCTTTGCCCAGCCGAGCGCCAGCATCGTGACGACCCGCGACTGCACGCTGCCGCGGGATGCACGAGAGAGGCGGTTGCTGAACTCGCTGCCCACGATTGCCATTCTGCAGGCGCCATGGCGCGCCGCGGCGCAGAAAGCGGGCGTTCAGTGCAATCAGCGCAGCAGCGCCCGCGACATCACGAGCCGCTGAATCTGGTTGGTGCCCTCGTAGATCTGGGTGATCTTGGCGTCGCGCATCATCCGCTCAACCGGGAAGTCGCGGGTGTAGCCGGCGCCGCCGAACAGCTGCACCGCGGACTCCGTCACGTCCATCGCGGTGTCCGACGCAAAGCACTTCGAGGCCGCGGAGATGAATCCGAGGCCGGGCTCACCCCGCTCGGCCCGGGCGGCGGCGGTGTAGATCAGCAGCCGCGCTGCCTCCACGTTCATCGCCATGTCGGCGAGTTCGAACTGCACGGCTTGAAAAGAAGAGATCGACTTGCCGAACTGCTTGCGGTCCTTGGTGTAGGCGACCGCCGCGTCGAGCGCGCCCTGCGCCACGCCTACGGCCTGCGCACCCACGGTTGGGCGGGTGTGATCCAGCGTCTCGAGCGCGGTCTTGAAGCCGGTGCCCGGCTCCCCGATCATCCGGCGCGCGGGGACGCGGCAGTTCTCGAAGTACAGCTCTGCGGTCGGCGACCCCTTGATGCCCATCTTCTTCTCCTTGGGCCCGACCACGAACCCCGGATCGTCCTTGTGGACCATGAACGCCGAGATCCCGTTGGCGCCCTTCTCCGGGTCGGTCACGGCCATCACCGTGTACCAGGTCGACTTCCCGCCGTTGGTAATCCAGCACTTGGATCCGTTGATCACCCAGTCGTCGCCGTCACGCTGTGCCCGGGTGCGCATGCTGGCGGCATCGGAACCCGCCTCCCGCTCCGACAGCGCGTAGGACGCCATCGCGCCGTTCGCGATGTCGGGCAGCACCTCCTGCTTGAGTTCCTCGGAGCCCTTCAGGATCAGCCCCATCGTGCCGAGCTTGTTCACCGCGGGGATCAGCGACGACGAGCAACACACCCGCGCCACCTCCTCGATCACGATGCAGGTGGCCACCGAGTCCGCTCCCTGGCCACCGTAGGCCTCGGGCACGTGCACCGCATTGAAGCCCGCCGCGTTCAGCGCGTCGAGGGCCTCCTGCGGGAAGCGCTCGTTCTCGTCGACGTCGGCCGCATACGGCGCGATCTCCTTCTCGGCGAGCGCCCGGATCGCCGCGCGCAGCTCGTCGTGCTCCTCGGGAAGCTTGAAGAGATCGAAATCGGGGTTGCCGGCCATTGGTCGCTCCTGGAAGTTCGCGAAGGCACTCAGTGCCACGTCCTGTTCGACTATAGCTCATGCTCACGCCGTTGCACTAGACCCTCAGTGCCAATACTTGACACTGAGTGTCAGTCCAGCTCGCGCTCCACGGCCGCGGCGATCGCCCGGGCCGAGGTACCCCTCGGAAACACCGCGACCACGACCTCCCCCGACGACGGTCGCCCCGCGAACAACTCCCGCACACCCGTCAGCGCATCGCGCAGATCCGCCGAGGTGACCGCGACACCGCGGACCGCGCGGCGCAGCAGATAGTTGTGCGTCGTCGTGACCACCGCCGCGAATTGCACCGCCTCGAGATCGCGCTCGGCCGGTACCGCCCGCCGCAGGTAGACGACGAACAGTCGCTCGTAGCGGGACTCGGTGACGATCTCGCGTTCGCGCAGCGCCGGCACCGCCCGGATCACCGCGTAGCGGCGGGCGGCGATGTCGCGCCACTGCGCGAAGCGCTCGAACACGAGCATCGCGGCGTCGCACACCGCGACCCACGGGTCGTCGTGGTCGGCGGCGAGGTACTCGCGGGCCTGCGCGAGCAGAATCTCGTGGTCGGCGAAGACCACGTCCTCCTTGGCGCGAAACTGGCGGAAGAAGGTGCGCCGCGAGATCCCGGCGGCGTCGGCGATCTCGTCGACGGAGGTCGCGTCGTAGCCCTGCTCGGCGAACAACTCGAGCGCCTTCGCCACCACGGTGAGCCGAAACTCGTCCCCGGCCACGACGGAAGACCTCAGCCCTCGCCGAGCAGGCGTCGTCGAAGGGCGTCGTCCTTCTCGAGGACCATCGTCTCGAGCCCGGCCTGGAAGGCCTCCATCCGCTCGCGCAGACCCGGGTCGGCGGCGGCGAGGATCCGCACCGCGAGCAGGCCCGCGTTGCGGGCGCCGCCGATCGACACCGTCGCCACCGGCACCCCGGCGGGCATCTGCACGATCGACAGCAGAGAGTCCATGCCGTCGAGGTATTTCAGCGGCACCGGCACCCCGATCACCGGCAGCGGCGTCGCCGATGCGACCATTCCCGGCAGGTGAGCGGCACCGCCGGCGCCCGCGATGATCACCTGGATCCCTCGCGACACCGCGGACCTTGCGTAGTCGAGCATCCGCTGCGGCGTGCGGTGCGCGGAGACGACCCCGACCTCGAAACGCACCTCGAACTCCGCGAGCGCCTCCGCGGCGGCCGACATGGTGGGCCAGTCGGAGTCGCTGCCCATGATCACACCCACGGCGGGAGCGGAGCCTGCGGAGCGACCAGACGGCGCCGGAGAACTCACAGCCGACCTCCCCATTCCGCGTGCGCCATCCAGTACGCCGCCTCCTCCGCCCGCGCCCGCACGGCCTCGACGTAATCCGGGTCGTCGGGCGACCCCCACGCCTGCCCGAGCAGGTTGACGTGCCCGATCTTGCGAGCCGGCCGCTCCCCCTTGCCGTACAGGTGCACCTTCACGTCGGGCATCTTCGCGAACAGGTGGTGCAGCCGCTCGTCCATGCTCATCGAGGGTGCCTCGGGCGCGCCGAGGATGTTCGCCATCACGGTTACCGGTGCGATCGGCGCGGTGTCGCCCAACGGGTAGTCCAGCACGGCGCGCAGGTGCTGCTCGAACTGCCCGGTGCGGGCGCCGTCCATGCCCCAGTGCCCGGAGTTGTGCGGCCGCATCGCGAGCTCGTTCACCAACCGGGCACCGGAGAGGGTCTCGAAGAGCTCGACCGCCATCACCCCGACCACACCCAGCTCCGCCGCGAGCCGCAGCGCCAACTCCGCCGCCGCCGTGGCCGCGGACTCCGCCAGCCCCGGCGCCGGCGCGATCACCACCGCGCACTGTCCGGCGCGCTGCACGGTCTCCACCACCGGCCAGCTCACGGTCTGCCCGTATGGCGAGCGCGCGACCATCGCCGACAGCTCGCGCCGCAGCGGCACCTTCGTCTCGACGAGCAGCGAGACGCCGCGACCCAGTTGTTCCTCGACGATGTGCGCGGCGTCGCGGGCCGTCTCCGGCATCCACACTCCGCGCCCGTCGTATCCGCCGCGGACGGCCTTCACCACCACCGGCCAGCCGTGTTCGGCTGCGAAATTCGTCACATCCGACGGCTCCCCGACGGTCGCGAAAGCAGGCACCGGCACCCCGAGTTCGCGCAGTCGCGCGCGCATCGCGTACTTGTCCTGCGCATAGCGCAGCGCCTGCGGCGGCGGAGCGACGCGCACCCCCTCGGCGACCAACGTCGCGAGGTGCGCGGTCGGCACGTGTTCGTGGTCGAAGGTGAGCGCGTGCGCGCCCGTCGCCGCGGTCCGCAGCGCCGCGAGATCGGTGTGGCTGCCGAGCACGACATCGGGGCTGACCTGCGCCGCAGGGTCGTCCGGGTGCTCGGCGAGCACGCGCAGCCGCTGCCCGAGCGCGATCGCCGCCTGATGCGTCATCCGCGCGAGCTGACCGCCGCCGACCATCGTCACCGTCGGCATCGACGTCCCCGCGTCGGCGGGCGCGGTGGGCGGCGGAGCCGGTCGCGAAGCGGGTGCATTCACGCCCACAATGTAATCTTCCCGAGCCGCTGCGTTGCCTCCCGGATCCGCAGTTCGACACGTCTTTACCGAGCGGTCGTCGATTCGCAGTATTTTCCCAGTCGTTCGTACACTTCAGTATGTGACTGTTGTTGACGATGCGGTGAACCGCCTCCCCGAGCCCGTGCGGGCCCTGGTGCTGCGGCACCGTGAGCTGATCAAGTTCGCGATCGTCGGCGGTACGACGTTCGTGATCGACTCGGTCATCTTCTACACGCTCAAGCTGACCGTGCTCGAGGAGAAGCCCGTCACCGCGAAGATCATCTCCGGCGTCATCGCCGTCATCGCGTCCTACATCCTCAACCGCGAGTGGTCGTTCCGGAACCGAGGCGGGCGGGAGCGCGCGCACGAGGCGTTTCTCTTCTTCGGCGTCAGCGCCGTGGGCGTGGTGCTCAGCTTCATTCCGCTCGTCATCTCGAGCTATGTCTTCGACCTGCGCGTCCCCGACGTCAGCCTGACCACCGAGAACATCGCCGACTTCATCAGCGCCTACGTCATCGGCAACCTGCTGCAGATGGGATTCCGGTTCTGGGCGTTCCGGCGCTTCGTGTTCCCGGAGGAGAACTACCGCACCGCCGCCACCTTCACGACCATCCCGCAGCCGACGCTCGCCCAGCTCGCCGCCGAGGAGCCGTTCGAAGCGTCGGCGAAGAAGCTGCCCCGCAACTAGCGCGGCTCGCCCGTCCCCGCGTACGCCGCGCCGGGGCTGTCGGCGACACTCGGCAGGAAGATCGCAAACAGCGCCGGCGTGCGGCGACGCAGCTCCAGCCGGCCGCCGTCAGCTTCGACAAGTGCCCGCGCCAGCGCGAGCCCGACACCGGTCGACCCCGCCCCGGAGAAGCCGCGGTCGAAGATGTGCGGCGCGAGTTCGTCGCTGACCCCGCGGCCCTCGTCCGCCACCTCGACGCAGATGTTCGCCTCACCGTCGCCGAGCCCGATGTCGCGAACGGTCAGCGTGCAGTCGCCGCCGCCGTGCACCAGCGCGTTGTCGACCAGCACCGCGACGGCCTCACGCAGCCGCGATCCCGTCACCGGCGCCCGCAGTCTTTCGTCGCCCTCGAGCACCAGCCGCCGCCCCGCCTCGGCGAATGGCCGCTCCCACTCGCCGAGCACTCCCGACAGCTCCTCGCGCACCGGGATAGGCACCCGGCCGGTCCCGCCGTCCGTGCGGGAGGCGCGCACCAGGTCGTCGATCGCGGCGGTCAGCCGGTCCACCTGCGCCATCGCGGCTTCGGCCTCGTCGACGACGGCGGGGTCGGGGTGAGCGGACAGCTCGTCGAGCCGCAACCGCACGGCGGTCAACCGGCTGCGCAGCTGGTGCGAGACGTCGGCGGCGAGGACGTGCTCGCGCTGCAGGCGGCCCGCGATCTCGACCGTCGCCGAGTCGAGCACGTCGGACACCCGGTCCAGTTCCGGGATGCCGTGCCGGCGCGGATCGGGTCGGAAGTCGCCCATCGCGAGCCGGGCGGCGCGGGCGGCGACGTCACGCAACGGGTCCGCGAGCCGCCGCGCGGTGACCACCGCGACCGTCGCGCCGGCCGCCATCGACGCGAGCACCACCAGCGACACCGCCAGCACCACCCGCCACCGCTGCGCCCGCATGTCGGCGGCGGGAATCTCGAGCCGCAGCGACCCGAGCCGGGCCAGCGACAGCGATTCCACGATCGGATCGACCACTACCTCGGCGCCGACGTCGAGGCGCGATGCGCTGTCCTCCGGCGTCGGGTAGACGACGAGCAGCCGGCCTCCGTCCGGGATCAGCGGGGCCACCCCGCGGGTGTCGAGCGGCCCGTCGACGACCCCGTCCGGCCCCTCCTGGGCGATGATCTCCTCCGACATCCGGTCGAGGCGGGCCTGCATATCGCTGCGCGTGAGGTCCTCGACCCACAGCCACGCGGTGTAGACGAGCGGGATGCCCAACACCATCGTGGTCAGCACGACGACGGCCAGGATGGACAGCAGGATCCGGCGGCGCACCCGGGCCTCAGGCTGTGTTGAAGCGGAACCCGACGCCGCGGACGGTGGCGATCCGGCCGGGGCCGTCGCCGTCGATCTTGCGGCGCAGCCACGACATATGCATGTCCAGCGTCTTCGAGCCGCGCAGGTCCGCGTCGCCCCACACCTCGCGCAGGATCGCCTCCCGCGCCACCACCTGCCCCGCGCGGTCCATCAGGACCTTGAGCAGCTCGTACTCCTTGTTGGCGAGGCTCACCTCGGCGCCGTCGACGAGCACGCGTCGCGCGGCAGGTTCGAGCCGCACCCCGCCGGCCTCGACCACCGCGTCGTCGACGCCGCCGCTGCGCCGCAGCAGCGCCCGCACCCGCGCCATCAGCTCGGCGACCCGGAAGGGTTTGCCGACGTAGTCGTCGGCGCCCGCGTCGAGGCCGACGACGAAGTCGACCTCGTCGGCGCGGGCGGTGAGCATCAGGACCGGCAGCGCGGACCCGCGCGCCCGCACCTGCCGGCACACCTCGAGGCCGTCCATGCCGGGCAGGCCGAGGTCGAGGATGAGCAGGTCGTGGGAGCCCTGCAAGGCGCGTTGCAGTGCGGCGGGACCCGTCTGTTCGACGGTCACCAGGTAGCCCTCGCGGCCGAGGGCGCGCGAGAGTGGTGCGGCGATGGCCTCGTCGTCCTCGGCCAGCAGTACGGCGGTCACGCAACCACCCTACGACCGGTCCTAGTGCCGCCAACCCCGCTTGGCCTCGCCGCGCTCCGGCCAGTCGTCGCGGTGGTCCGGTTCGTCCCGATCCAGCTGCATCGCGTCGAAGACCTGGTGGTAGAGCATCGAGTGCACCCGCTGCACGTGCGGGATGTCGTCGTACTCGAGCGGGTCCTCCGACGCCGAACCGATGATCAGCGTGCCGGTCCGCAGCATCCGGTCGACGAGGCCGTGGCGGAACTGCACATTGGAGATGCGGCCCATCGGGATGTCGATCCCGGTGTGGGTGAGCACGCCCTGCCGGATCAGCACTCGGCGGTCGGTGACGATGAAGTGCGTCGACTTCCACACGATGAGCTTGGCGACGCAGCGCCACGCGACCAGCGCGCCCCACAGCACGAGCACGACGATGATCGCGACCGTGCGCGCGGTCCCGTCGAGGCGGGACTGCGCGGCACCCGCCGCGAACCCGGCGATCGCCGTCGCGACGACGAACACGATCGCCGGTAGCACCAGCATCTTCCAGTGCGGATGGCAGTGCAGCAGCAGTTCCTCGTCGGGCGCGAGCGCGTCCTCGGGATAGCCCATGGCCGCGACACTACCGAGGTTCAGGCACCCCGCAGGTGTGTGACGTCGCCCGCAGCGACGGCGATCTCGTCACGGTCCTCTCGCACGATCAGCAGCCGCCCGTCCGCGTCGATGTCGCGCGCGGTGCCCTCGACCGCCGCACCGCCGGGCAGGTCCGCGCGCACCCGCGCGCCCAGGGTGACGCAGCGTTCCCGGTAAGCGGCGGCGAGGTCGGTGGTCGCCCACCCGGCCGCTTCCCACGCCCGCCAGCGCTCGGCGAGCGCCCGCAGCATCGCCCGCGCGATCGTCGTCCGGTCGGTCACCTCGGCACCGAGCAACGCCAGCGACGTCGCCTGCGGCACCGGCAGTTCCTCCTCGGTCAGCGACACGTTCAGCCCCACCCCGACCACCACCGCCGGTCCGGTATCGGCGTCGGCCGGCTTCGGCCACGACACCTCGGCGAGGATCCCGGCAACCTTCCGCCCGCCGACGAGAACGTCGTTCGGCCACTTCAGTTCCGCGTCCACCTTCGCGACTTCGCGCAGCGCGTCGACGATGGCGATCCCGGTCAGCAGCGGCAACCAGCCGAGCGTGCCCGGGTCGACGCCGGGCGCGCGAAGCAGCACCGACACCGCGATGTGCGCCTGCGGCGGCGCCTCCCAGGTGCGCGAGTGCCGACCCCGACCGCGCTCCTGGAACTCCGCGAACAGCACCGCTCGATCGACGGTGGGGTCGGCGGCGCGTTCGAGGAGGTCGGCGTTGGTGGATCCGGTCCGGTCGACGACGTCGACGCTGGCGTAGAAATTCAGTCCGCGGCTCAGTTCCGCGGCGTTGAGCGGCGGGCGATCGAGGTCGGTGAACATAGCCCCAGACCCTACGGGCAGCCCGAATCTCTACTGGTCAGTAGCGCGTGCTGGATTCCTCGTGGCGCTTATCGCTAGTTAAGCTGAGTGCCCATGACGACCGTTTCGGAGCCGGCACCCTCGTCCGCCGACAACGCCCCCGACATTCACACCACCGCGGGAAAACTCGCCGACCTGCGCAATCGACTCGAAGAGGCCAGGTACCCGATGGGTGCCGAGGCCGCCGAGAAGGTGCACGCCAAGGGCAAGCTCACCGCGCGTGAGCGGATCACCGCCCTGCTCGACGAGGGCTCGTTCGTGGAGATGGACGCGCTGGCGCGCCACCGCAGCGTGAACTTCGGGCTCGCGGAGAACCGGCCCCTCGGCGACGGCGTCGTCACCGGCTACGGCACGATCGACGGGCGCGAGGTCTGCATCTTCAGCCAGGACGTCACCGTGTTCGGCGGCAGCCTCGGCGAGGTGTACGGCGAGAAGATCGTGAAAGTCATGGACCTCGCGGTGAAGACCGGGCGCCCGCTCATCGGCATCAACGAGGGCGCCGGCGCCCGCATCCAGGAGGGCGTCGTCTCGCTCGGCCTCTACGGCGAGATCTTCCAGCGCAACATCGCCGCCTCCGGCGTGATCCCGCAGATCTCGCTGATCATGGGCGCCGCGGCCGGCGGTCACGTGTACTCCCCCGCGCTCACCGACTTCGTCGTCATGGTCGACCAGACCAGCCAGATGTTCGTCACCGGCCCCGACGTCATCAAAACCGTCACCGGCGAGGACGTCACCATGGAGGACCTCGGCGGCGCGCACACCCACATGGTGAAGTCCGGCGTCGCCCACTACGTCGCGTCCGGCGAGCAGGACGCCCTCGACTTCGTCAAGGACCTGCTCGGCTATCTGCCGAGCAACAACCGCGGCGAGGCACCCCGGTTCCCGGCGACCGACCCGATCGAGGGGTCGATCGAGGAGTCGCTCACCGAGGAGGACCTCGAACTCGACACCCTGGTCCCGGACTCGCCGAACCAGCCCTACGACATGCACGAGGTGATCCGTCGCCTGCTCGACGACGACGAGTTCCTCGAGATCCAGGCCGAGCGCGCGATGAACATCGTCGTCGGCTTCGGCCGGATCGACGGGCGCAGCGTCGGCATCGTCGCCAACCAGCCCACCCAGTTCGCGGGCTGCCTCGACATCGACGCCTCCGAGAAGGCGGCGCGGTTCGTACGGACCTGCGACGCGTTCAACGTGCCGATCATCACCCTCGTCGACGTCCCCGGGTTCCTGCCCGGCACCGGCCAGGAATACAACGGCATCATCCGGCGCGGCGCGAAACTGCTCTACGCTTACGGCGAGGCGACTGTGGGCAAGATCACCGTGATCACCCGCAAGGCCTACGGCGGCGCCTACGACGTCATGGGATCCAAGCACCTCGGCGCCGACGTCAACCTGGCCTGGCCGACCGCGCAGATCGCGGTGATGGGTGCCTCCGGCGCGGTCGGGTTCGTCTACCGCAAGCGCCTGCTGGACGCCGCGAAGAAGGGCGAGGACGTCGAGGCCCTGCGGCTGCAGCTGCAGAACGAGTACGAGGACACCCTGGTCAACCCCTACATCGCTGCCGAACGAGGCTACGTCGACGCCGTCATCCCGCCATCGCACACCCGCGGTCAGATCGTCGCAGCTCTGCGCCTGCTCGAGCGCAAGATGGTGACGCTGCCGCCCAAGAAGCACGGGAACATTCCACTGTGAGCGAAGCGAACGAATTCAACGCTGTGAGTGACAAACAAGCCGGCCCGGTGATCCGCGTGCTCAAGGGCAACCCCGACGACATCGAACTCGCAGCGCTGGTCGCGGTGCTCACCGCCGCATCGGCCGCGCCGGCGGCCCCGACGGCGTCGAGCAGGCCGGCGGAAACGTGGGGCGAGCCGACGCTGATGCATCGCGGCACGGCCCCGTTCTCGCCGTACGCCTACCCGTCGCTGTCGCACCTGCGCGGTTGACCCGCCTGGTCCTGGCGTCCGCATCGCCGGCGCGGCTGTCGGTGCTGCGCGGCGCGGGCCTCGACCCGCTGGTGCAGGTGTCCGACGTGGACGAGGACGCCGTGGTCGCGGCGCTGCCCGCGGACACGCCGCCCGAGACCGTGGTGGTCGAACTCGCCCGTGCGAAGGCGCGCGCCGTCACCGACCGACTCACCGGTGTCGAGGACCCCGTCATCGTCGGCTGCGATTCGATGCTGCTGCACAACGGTGCGCTGCAGGGCAAGCCGGGCACGCCGCAGGTCGCGATACAGCGCTGGGCGGCGATGGCGGGCACCAGCGCGCACCTGCTCACCGGGCACTGCCTCATCCGCCCCTGGGTCGGCGAGGCCGCCGCGTGCAGCACGACCACGGTGCATTTCGCCAACCCGACCGACGCCGAGATCGCCGCCTACGTCGCGACCGGGGAACCGCTGGCGGTCGCGGGGTCGTTCACACTCGACGGTCTCGGCGGCTGGTTCGTCGACCGGATCGAGGGCGACCCGTCCAGCGTCATCGGCATCGGCCTACCGCTGCTGCGCCGCCTGCTCCGCGAGGTGGGGATCGGCGTCACCGACCTCTGGGTCGGTCGTTAGCGTGCGAACGCCGCGGTTACGCATAACATCGGGAACGACGAGATCCGTCCACCACCGAGACCAGGAGCCACGCTGTGCCCGTGCCCGCTGATGCCAACCCCGCGTTCGCTGCCTATGCGCACCCCGAACGCCTGGTCTCTACCGAATGGCTGTCCTCGAAGATCGGTAGCCGGGACGTCAAGGTGGTCGAGTCCGACGAGGACGTGCTGCTCTACGACATCGGTCACGTCCCCGGCGCAGTGAAGATCGACTGGCACCTCGACCTCAACGACCCGGTCGCCCGCGACTACATCGACGGCGAGCAGTTCGCCGCACTGATGGACCGCAAGGGAATTCGCCGCGACGACACCGTCGTCATCTACGGTGACAAGAGCAACTGGTGGGCCGCCTACGCGCTGTGGGTGTTCACGCTGTTCGGCCACGAGGACGTCCGCCTGCTCGACGGCGGCCGCGACGCCTGGCTGTCGGAGGAACGCGAGACCACCTTCGACGTCCCCGAGACGACCACCACCGGCTACCCCGTCATCGATCGCGACGATTCGCAGATCCGCGCCTTCAAGCGCGACGTGCTCGACGTGATCGGCACCGTCCCGCTGATCGACGTGCGCTCGCCGCTCGAGTACACCGGCGAACGCACACACATGCCCGACTACCCGGAGGAGGGCGCGCTGCGCGGCGGGCACATCCCGACCGCGGCCGGTATCCCGTGGGCGAAGGCCGCGGCCTCCGACGGCCGATTCCGCAGCCGCGCCGAACTCGAGGAGATCTACGCGAGCTTCGATCCAGACGGGGAGACCATCGTGTACTGCCGCATCGGCGAGCGCTCGAGCCACACCTGGTTCGTCCTGACCCACCTGCTCGGCTTCGCGAAGGTGCGCAACTACGACGGGTCCTGGACGGAATGGGGCAACGCGGTGCGGGTGCCGATCGTGAAGGGTGAGGAACCCGGGACGGCGGAGGATCCGACGAGGGCGAAGGCTTGACCGACCTGCCCGCCCCGCTCGCCGAGATCGTCGACGACTTCGCGGCGATGGACGGCGGCGACAAGGTGACCCTGCTGCTCGAGTTCAGCCGGGAACTGCCCGCGTTGCCCGAGCACCTGCACACCGAGGCGATGGAACCCGTCCCGGAGTGTCAGTCGCCGGTGTTCCTGTCCGTCGACGACGCCGACCGTGACCACGTCCGGCTGTACTTCAGCGCGCCGGCGGAGGCCCCGACGACGCGGGGGTTCGCGTCGATCCTGGCGCAGGGCCTCGACGGGCGCTCCGCGGACGAGATCCTCGCCGTGCCGGACGACTTCTACCACGATCTGGGCCTGGCCGAGGCAGTGAGCCCGCTGCGGCTGCGCGGCATGTCGGCGATGCTCACACGGATCAAACGCCGATTGCGGGCCGACAACACTACTGGTGGGTAACGGATCCCGATGCAGATTCGGCGTTCGTCGTGCATAGACTCCGCAGCAGTGCCTGCTTGTGGGTCGGTGACGCCGAACGCCTCCCGGCCGGGTGCGCACACAGAACGTGAGTGTCGGCAGTGCCGACAGTGAAGACATCGCGGACAGTGAGGACACAGTCCTCGGAAAGAGGAGGCCCCGTGCCCAGCCATGCCAACGCGCAGATCACGAAGGTACTCGTCGCGAATCGCGGTGAGATCGCGGTGCGCATCATCCGGGCCGCGAAGGACGCGGGCTACGGCAGCGTCGCGGTCTACGCCGAACCCGACGCCGACGCGCCGTTCGTGCATCTCGCCGACGAAGCGTTCGCGCTCGGTGGGCAGACCTCGGCCGAGTCGTACCTGGTGTTCGACAAGATCCTCCACGCGGCTCGCCGGTCCGGTGCCGACGCGATCCACCCCGGCTACGGCTACCTGTCCGAGAACGCCGACTTCGCACAGGCCGTGATCGACGCCGGGCTGATCTGGATCGGCCCGTCGCCCCAGTCCATCCGCGACCTCGGCGACAAGGTCGTCGCCCGCCACATCGCCGAGCGTGCGAACGCGCCGATGGCGGCCGGCACCAAGGACCCGGTGCGCAACGCCGACGAGGTGGTCGCGTTCGCGGAGAAGTACGGCGTGCCGGTCGCGATCAAGGCGGCCTACGGCGGCGGCGGGCGCGGCATGAAGGTCGCGCACAACATCGAAGAGATCCCGCACCTGTTCGAGTCGGCGACCCGTGAGGCGGTCTCGGCCTTCGGGCGCGGCGAGTGCTTCGTCGAGCAGTACCTCGACAAGGCCCGCCACGTCGAGGCGCAGGTGATCGCCGACCAGCACGGCAACGTCGTCGTCGCCGGCACCCGCGACTGCTCGCTGCAGCGCCGGTTCCAGAAACTGGTCGAGGAGGCTCCCGCGCCGTTCCTTACCGACAAGCAACGCGCCGCCATCCACGAGTCCGCGAAGGCGATCTGCCGCGAGGCGCACTACCACGGCGCCGGCACGGTGGAGTACCTGGTGCAGGGCGACACCGTGTCGTTCCTCGAGGTGAACACCCGCCTGCAGGTCGAGCATCCGGTCACCGAGGAGACCGCCGGCATCGACCTCGTCCGCCAGCAGTTCCGCATTGCCAACGGCGAGAAACTCGCGATCACCGAGGACCCCACCCCGCGCGGGCACTCCTTCGAGTTCCGGATCAACGGCGAGGACGCCGGTCGCGGCTTCCTGCCCGCCCCGGGTCCGGTCACCGTGTACAAGGAGCCGGCGGGGCCGGGCGTGCGCGTCGACTCCGGCGTCGTGGCGGGCAGCGTCATCGGCGGCCAGTTCGACTCGATGCTCGCGAAGCTGATCGTCACCGGTGAAAACCGCACCCAGGCACTCGAACGCGCCCGCCGCGCCCTCGCCGAGTTCGAGGTGGAGGGTCTCGCGACCGTGATCCCGTTCCACCGCCACATCGTCGAGAACCCCGCGTTCTGCGGTAGAACGACGGCGGACGGCTCCGAGACCTTCGACATCTACACCAAGTGGATCGAGAACGAGTGGGAGAACTCGATCGAGCCCTACACCCGTGGCGAGCCGATCGAGGACGAGGAGGCGCCGCGGCAGAAGGTCGTGGTCGAGGTCGGCGGCCGCCGCGTCGAGGTGTCGCTGCCGGGCCAGTTCTCCGTCAGCGGCGGCGGGGGCGGGGGCGGGGCAAACGGCGCTGCTGTGGTGCGCAAGAAGCCGAAGCCCCGCAAGCGTGGCGGCGCGGCCGGCGCCGGCGCCTCCGGTGACGCGGTCACCGCCCCGATGCAGGGCACGGTCGTGAAGGTCGCCGTCGAGGAGGGCCAGAGCGTCGCCGCCGGCGACCTCATCGTCGTGCTCGAGGCCATGAAGATGGAGAACCCCGTCAACGCCCACAAGGCCGGCGTCGTCACCGGCCTCGCAGTCGAACCCGGCGCTGCCATCACCCAGGGCACCGTCCTCGCCGAACTCAAGTAGGCGCTCCGCGCCTGTGCCCTACGGGACGATCGGGATCCAGCGATTCAACGCGCTGTCCGACCTGCAGGCGATGCACGCCCTGTTCGAGGCGTGCTCGTCGACGATCTGGGCGCGCCGGGTGCTCGAGGCCCGCCCGTTTCCGGATCCGGAGGCCCTCTTCGACCGTGCCGACCGCGCGTTGGCCGAGTTGCCCGAGAACGAGATCGACGCGGCGCTCGACGGGCATCCACGCATCGGTGACCGGGTGGCTGCGGGCACCACGTCGTCGCGGGAGCAGGCGGCGGTGCAGTCCGCGGGCGGCGCCGTCCGCGAGGCGCTCGCAGCGGGAAACCGCAAGTACGAGGACAAGTTCGGGCACGTCTACCTGGTCTGCGCGAGCGGTCGACCGGCGGAGGAACTGCTCGCGATTCTCGACGAGCGGTTGGCGAACGACCCCGCGACCGAGCGGCGGGTACTGCGCTCCGAACTCGGGAAGATCAACCGGCTGCGGCTCGAACGGCTTCTGCGGGAACCAAACCCGTCGGAGGTGACCTCGTGAGCGTGAGCACCCACGTCCTCGACGCCGTCCTCGGCGCCCCTGCAACCGGTGTCGCCGTGACGCTGTACAACGCCGCGGGCGTCGAGGTCACTGCCGCGACCACCGACGCCGACGGTCGCATCGGCTCGATGCTGCCCCACGCCGCCCAGGCAGGCGACTACCGTCTCGTATTCGACACCGGCGCCTACTTCGCGGCGACGGGGCAGACCGGATTCTACCCCGAGGTCTCCATCACGTTCACGGTGACTGATCGCGACGCGCACTACCACGTGCCGCTGCTTCTCTCGCCCTACGCGTTCTCGACGTATCGCGGAAGTTAGCGAAAACGCTTCCCGAGCACTGCCGGCATGCGAGACACCCCCGGTGCGGCTAGATTGCGACCGTGAGCGTCCTCGAAACCGTCGTGACGGACCGCGCCGCGGTCGTGACGATGAACGCCGCGCGCTCGGAGTTCGTGGACGGCCACGTGGTGGTCGCCGTCGGCCGCATCGAATCGGTCGGCGCCGGGCCGGCGCCGCGGATCGACGACGCGCTCGTGGCGAAGGCCTGCTAACGATGGACCTTCCGACCGTCACGGCGATCAGCCGTCCCCGCACTCGCGCCGACCTCGACCTTTCCGGCCCCGGCGTCGCACCACTCGCCGGGGGCACCTGGCTGTTCTCCGAACCGCAACCGCACCTGAGCCGACTCGTCGACCTCACCGCCCTGGACTGGGCGCCGCTCACCGTCACCGACGCCGGCCTCGAGATTGCCGCGACCTGCACGATCGAGCAACTCACCCGTGCAGCCCTGCCCGAGTCCTGGACCGCGGCACCCCTGTTCGGACAGTGCGCCGCGGCGCTGCTGGCGTCGTTCAAGATCTGGAAGACCGCGACCGTCGGCGGGAACCTGTGTCTGTCGTTCCCCGCCGGGGCGATCATCACGCTGTTCGCGGCCCTCGACGGCGAGGCACTGATCTGGCGCCCCGACGGCAGCGAATACCGCACACCGGTCACCGAATTCGTCACCGGCGCGGCGACCAACGTGCTGCAACCGGGCGAGGTCGTCCGCAGCGTCGGCCTGACCACGCGGGCCCTACAGGCGCGCACCGCGTTTCGCAAGGTTGCACTCAGTCCATTGGGGCGCTCCGGGGTCGTCCTCGCCGGACGGGTCGACGCAGAGGCCGGATTCGTGCTCACCGTCACGGCCGCGACCGACCGGCCCTACGTCCTGCGGCTACCCTCGGTCCTCACCACGTCGGGGTTGACAGCCGCACTGGCCGAACGGATCCCGGACACCGCATGGCACGAGGACGCGCACGGCGCACCGGACTGGCGCTGCCACGTCACCTACGTGCTCGCCGAGCAGATTCGAGCCGAGTTGCAATGATCGTGCGCATCAACGGGATAGACACGGAGGTCGAGCCGCGGCCGGGGCAGTGTCTGCGCACGTTGCTGCGCGAGCGCGAGCATTTCGAGGTCAAGAAGGGCTGCGACGCCGGCGACTGCGGTGCCTGCTCGGTGCTCGTAGACGGGGAGCCGGTGCACTCCTGCATCTTTCCCGCGTTCCGCGCGGAGGGCCGGTCGGTGACGACGGTCGCCGGACTCGGCACCGAGGCGGATCCCCACCCGGTGCAGCGTCGCTTCGTCGAGGCCGCCGGGTTCCAGTGCGGGTTCTGCACCGCCGGCATGGTGGTCACGGCGTCCACCCTCGACGAGCCGGACCTGGCCGAGTTGCCGCAGCTGTTGAAGGGAAACCTGTGTCGCTGCACCGGATATCGCGCCATCGAGGACGCGGTGCGGGGTGTGGTGAACACTGAGAAACCGGGCGACGGGCCGTCGTACGGGCGGTCACTGCCGGCCCCCGCGAGCGCCCGCATCGTCACCGGCCGCGAGCGCTACACCCTCGACCATGCCCCGCCGGGGCTCCTG
The DNA here is from genome assembly GCA_036524855.1 of Aldersonia sp. Taxonomy (GTDB): domain Bacteria; phylum Actinomycetota; class Actinomycetes; order Mycobacteriales; family Mycobacteriaceae; genus Aldersonia. The sequence goes on from DATDBL010000271.1 coordinate 44,854, forward strand.
CACCTCGCCGTGCTGGGCAGCCCGCACCCGCACGCCCGCATCCGCGCCATCGACACCGACAAGGCCCTCGCGCTGCCCGGCGTCGTCGCCGTCTTCACCCACGCCGACAGCCCGTCGACACTGTTTTCCACCGCGCGGCACGAGAACCGGTCCGACGACCCCGACGACACGCTGGTCTTCGACACGGTGCTGCGGTTCAAGGGTCAGCGGGTCGCCGCCGTGCTGGCCGAGTCGGTCGGGATCGCAGAAAACGCGTGCCGTCTGATCGACGTCGAGTACGAGATCCTGCCCGCCGTCTTCGATCCGGAACACGCCCGCGATCCGGGCGCGCCCCTGCTGCACGCCGACAAGAGCGCTGAGTCACGGATCGCTGACCCGGCCCGCAACCTGGTGGCCGAGGTGCACGGCGGTAGCGGGGACGTCGACGCCGGACTCGCGAACGCCGCTGCATTGGTGCGCAATACCTTTCGCACCCAGCGGGTGCAGCACGTGCACCTGGAGACGCACGCGGCGATGGGCTGGCGCGACCACGGCGGCCGCCTGGTGATCCGCTCCAGCACCCAGGTGCCCTTCCTGGTGCGCGACGAACTCGCGCACATCTTCGGCGTCGATCCGGATTCGGTGCGGGTGTTCACCGCCCGTGTCGGTGGCGGTTTCGGCGGGAAGCAGGAGTTGCTCACCGAGGACCTCGTGGCGTTGGCGGTGCTCGCGACCGGGCGCCCGGTGCAATACGAATTCAGCCGCAGCGACGAGTTCACCCGCGCGCCCTGTCGGCACCCGTTCCGGATCGACGTCACCGTCGGTGCCGACCGCGACGGCATTCTCACTGCCCTGACCGTCGACGTGCTCACCGACGCCGGCGCGTACGGCAACCACAGCCCCGGCGTCATGTTCCACGGGTGCGGCGAATCCGTCGCGCTCTACCGCTGTCCGAACAAGCGCGTCGACGCGGCGTCGGTGTACACCAACAACATTCCGTCCGGCGCGTTCCGCGGCTACGGTCTCGGGCAGGTGGTGTTCGCGATCGAGTCGGCGCTCGACGACCTCGCCCGTGACCTCGGCATCGACCCGTTCGAATTTCGCCGCCGCAACGTCGTGATGCCCGGTGACGACTTCGTCGCCGCGCACGTCGAGGGCCCGGACCTGCAGTTCGGCAGTTACGGCCTCGACCAGTGCCTCGATCTCGCGCAGGCGGCCCTGCGACGCGGAAACGGCGCGACCGCTCCCGCGGACTGGAAGGTCGGCGAGGGGATGGCGGCGGCGATGATCGCGACCATCCCGCCGCGGGGCCACTACGCGCAGACCTCGGTCGCGTTGCAGGCCGAGGGCACTTACCTGATCGAGGTCGGCACCGCGGAGTTCGGCAACGGCACCACGACGGTGCACACGCAGATCGCGGCGTCGACCCTCGGCACCGGCGTGGACCGGATCGTCGTGGCGCAGTCCGACACCGACCGCGTCGGCTACGACACCGGCGCGTTCGGATCGGCCGGCACCGTCGTCGCGGGTCGGGCGCTGAGCGCTGCCGCAACGCAGTTGCGGGACACGATCCGCACGATCGCCGCGGACCTCACCGGCACGCCCGCGCCCGAATGCACGCTCGGACCCGAAGGCGTCCAGTGCGGCGCGCGTTTCGTCGCCCTGCGCGACGTCCTCGCCGCCGCGGGTGGGTCGCTGCGGGCCGACGGCACACACGACGGGTCGGTGCGGTCCGTCTCCTTCAACGTGCACGCCTTTCGGGTCGCGGTCGACGAGGCGACGGGTCGGGTGCTGATCCTGCAGTCCATCCAGGCCGCCGACGCCGGTGTGGTGATGAACCCGCACCAGTGCCGCGGGCAGGTCGAAGGCGGTGCGGCGCAGGCGATCGGCAGCGCGCTGTACGAGGGGATGCGCGACGACGGCGCGGGCACGATCGTCACGGACACACTGCGCAACTATCACATTCCGCAGTTCGCCGACGTGCCCCGCACCGAGGTCTACTTCGCCGACACGCACGACGCGCTGGGACCGTTCGGGTCGAAATCGATGAGCGAGTCGCCGTACAACCCCGTCGCCCCGGCGTTGGCGAACGCGATCGCCGACGCCACCGGGGTGCGGATGCGCGCGTTGCCGATGTCGCCGGATCGGGTGTGGCGCGCGATCCACCGGGCACGGACGAGCTTGTAACCTGGTGGCATGGCAGAGCCGCCCGAGGTCCGGATCGGCACCGCGGAACGGGAGCGGGCGCTGAGCCGACTCAGCGCGCACTTCAGCGCGGGGCGGCTGTCGGTCGCGGAGTTCGACGAGCGCAGCGCCACGGTCGCCGCCGCCACCACGCGCGGCGACCTCGACGGGGTGTTCGCCGACCTGCCGGTACTCGAGCCCGAGACGGAACCGCCGAAACCCAAGCGCAGCTACGACTGGCGCGCCGCGGCGCTCGCCCTCACCCCGATCGCGGCGCTGGTGCTGTTCTTCGTCTTCGACAACTGGATGTGGTTCCTGCTGATCCCCGTGATCGGCGTGCTGCTGTCGCTGGGCCAGTTCAAGCGCGGCTGATGGAACCCGTCGAGATCAACGCCGGTGGCTGGTATCTGCGTGCGCTGCGCGCCGACGAACGCGTCGACGACCGACCGGCGCTCGCCGACGGCGGCATCGACGATCCGGACTATGTCGCGACCCGCACCCGCGAGTGGGCGGAGGAGACCCACTTCTCCTGGGCGGTCTGTGAGCCGACGACGGGCGAGCTGCTCGCCGAGGTCGGCCTGACCCCCGACGGCGACACCGCAACCCTGACCGGGTGGGCACGCCCCGGCGCGGACGAACCTTTGGCCGCGGCGTCGGCCGCCGTGCGGCGCTTCGGCGAGGGCGCGCTCGGACTCCGCGTAGCCGAGGCGCGGTGACCGGCGCGTCGGCGACCGACGCGGCAGCGGCGTCCTCGCCCGCGCCCCCGCCTGACCCCAGCCGAGAGCGCACTTTCTGCTGTCGGCGCCGAGTGGATCCGACAGCAGGTGCGCTCTCGGCGTCAGTCCCGGATGGCGACGACCGCGTCTGACGGCGCCTCGAAGTCCGCCGCGGCGAGGCGTGCCTGCTCGTCGAGATGCGCCCGAACGGCCCGACCCCCCGGCAGCAGCAGGCTCGCGCCGGCGGCGATCAGGTACCCGGCGATCGCGACCCACCCCGACCGTTCCAGCGCCTGCGCGACCGTCGGCACGCTCCAGTCCGTGCCGACCGCCCCGAAGAACACCGTGCCGGAGATCGCCACACCCACCGCGGCACCGATCTGCTGGAACGTGCCGTACGTACCCGCGGCCGCCCCGCCGTCGCCGATCGGCACGGTCGCGAGCGCGACGTCGACGAGCGGCACCACCAGCAGGCCCAGCCCGATGCCGGCGACGGCGAAGGGCCACAGCAGATCCCAGCCCGTCAGCGCCGGGCCACGGTCCACCACGAGCGTCACCGCCCAGCCGATGCTCGCCGCCTGCAGGAGCGCGCCGACGGTGACGACGGGCTTGCCGACGCGGCTCACCAACGGCACTGCGACGGCGGTGCCGAGGAACGCACCGAGGGCGAAGGGGAGCAAAGTGAGCCCCGCGGCGAAGGCGTCGAAGCCGAGCACCGCCTGCACATACACGAGGAACACCACGGTGAACGCGTTCATCGCGCCCTGGAACGATGCCTGGGTCAGCAGGCCTGCCGAGAATCCGCGGTCGTGGAAGAGGCGCAGCGGGAGCAGCGCCGACGCGTCTCGACGCTGGCTCGCGACGAACGCCATGCCGAGCACGACGCCGCCCGCGGCAACCACCCACAGCCACGCGGGCCACCCCAGCCCACGACCCTCGACGAGCGGATAGAGCAGGCACACCAGCGTGGCACTCAACAGGAGCACACCCCGAACATCCAGGCGCAGAGGGGAATCCGATCGAGTGTTGGGCACCCACCGCAGCGCGGCGAGGAAGACGACGATGCCGACCGGCACGTTGATCAGAAACACGCTGCGCCAGCCGAGTCCGGCCACGTCGGCGCTCACCAGCCACCCGCCCAACAGCGGCCCCACGACGGCGGCCAGGCCAGTCACCGCGCCGGTGATGCCGTACATCGGCGCGCGTTCGCTGGGCCGGTACAGGGCCTGGATGCTCGACAACACCTGCGGCACCATCAATGCCGCGAACCCGCCCTGCACTATCCGCGCCGCCACGAGCACCCCGCCGGTCGGCGCCGCGGCGGCAACCGCCGACACCAGCGTGAACCCGCCGATCCCGAGCAGAAAGGTGCGCTGGCGCCCGATGATGTCGCCGCACCGACCGCCGGTCACCAGCAACACGGCGAACGACAGCATGTAGCCGCTGACGATCCACTCGAGCGTGGATTCGCCGGCGTCGAGATCCGCCCGGATCGACGGCAACGCCACCTGAACGATCGTGACGTCGAGGAGGTCCATGAACGACGCGAAGATCAGAATCGTCATCGCCAGACCCCGCCGCGGCGTTGTGCTGAATGTGGCCATGCGGCACCTCTCTAGACTCGCCGGTAAGCGCGCGCTAGCGCTCCCAAACCGGGATAATCCCGATTCGGAATATTTCCGAATCGGGACCAATATAGCGCCGACGGAGGGTGGATGTCGAGTCACGACGAGCTGACCGCACGGATCGCCCTGGCCATGCGCGACGTCATCGCCCACGCGGTGCTGACCAACGAGCGGATCGCCCGCAGCATCGGCATCAACGTCGTCGATCTACAGACCGTCGGCGTCATCCTGCGGGTGGGGCCGACGACGCCGAGCGAGTTGGCCCGACGAACCGAGCTGCCGAGCAGCACGGTGACCCGGGTGCTCGACAGGCTCGAGGCGCGCGGCTACATCAGACGTGTCCCCGACCCCGACGACCGCCGCCGAGTCGTCGTCGAGGGAGTTGCCGAGCAGGTGTTCGACCCGAACCGCCCGGATCCCTACGCCGAGATCATCGCGGGCATGCGCCGCCTGCACGCGCGCTTCACCCCCGACGAACTCGACGTCGTCGCGCGCTACCTCGAGGCGATGGCCGCAATCGCGAACGCTCCCGCACCAACCGACTGAGCACACCGCGCGCCACCGCCGCTCACAGGCGGCGCAGCCGCCTATCCAACGCATCCACCGCCGCATCGAGCTCCGCGGTGGTGACGGTCAGCGCCGGGCGGAACCGAATCCCGCGGGCGCCGGTCCCGAGGATCAGCACGTGGTCGCGTTCGCGCATCGCGGTGACGAGGGCGTCGCGTCGCTCGGTGCTCGCCAGCGTGATCGCGCACATCAGCCCACGACCGCGTGGTTCGGTGACGTCCGGATGCCGAAGAGTCAACTCCTGCAACCTATCCAACAGGTGTGTGCCGAGGATCCGGGACCGGTCGATCAGCCCGTCGCGCTCGATCACCTCGAGGATCCGACGGGCGCGGACCATGTCGGTGAGGTTGCCACCCCAGGTCGAGTTGATTCGCGAACTCACGCGAAACACGTTGTCGGGCACCTCGTCCACGCGACCGCCGGCCATCACGCCGCACACCTGTGCCTTCTTGCCGAACGCGACAACATCCGGCTCGACGCCGAGTTGCTGGTACGCCCAGGCGGTTCCGGTGAGGCCGACCCCGGTTTGCACCTCGTCGAGGATGAACAGCGCGTCGTGGGCGAGACACAGCCGCTGCATCGCGGCGAGGAACTCCGGGCGCAGATGGTGGTCCCCGCCCTCGCCCTGGATCGGCTCCGCGATGAAACACGCTATGTCGTCCGGGTTCTCGGCGAACGCGGCCTCCGCCTGGGCGAGCGCGCGACGCTCGGCCTCGACCACGTCCCGCCCGTCGGCGAGGTACGGCGACTCGATCCGCGGCCAGTCGAACTTCGGGAACCGCGCGACCTTCACCGGGTCGGTGTTCGTCAGCGACATCGTGTATCCGCTGCGGCCGTGGAACGCCTCCGTCAGGTGCAGCACCTTCGTCCCCAACTCGGGAGAACGTCCGTGTGCCTCGTTGTGCCGACTCTTCCAGTCGAACGCGACCTTCAGCGCGTTCTCCACGGCCAGCGCGCCCCCGTCCACGAAGAACAGGTGCGGCAAACGGGGGTCGCCGAGCACCCGCGCGAATGTGTCGACGAAGCGCGCCATCGCGACCGTGTAGACGTCGGAGTTGCTCGGCTTGTTGACCGCAGCGGTCGCGAGTTCGCGACGGAATGCGGCGTCGTTGGCCAGTGCAGGGTGGTTCATGCCGAGGGCCGAGGATGCGAAGAACCCGAACATGTCGAGGTATGCGGTGCCGTCGCGTTCGTCGACCAGTCGGGCGCCACGCGAGCGCTCGAGGTCGAGTACCAGGTCGAAGCCGTCGGTGAGCAGGCTCGTCGACAGCACGTCCCGGACGCGCGCGGCGGTGATCTGCGGCTGCAACACGGTAGTCATGGTCCCGATGCTACATGGCAGAATATCGGTGCATCCAATCAAGAACAGGAGAATTTACAGGATCGACGCTACTTATCGTAAAATGTCTGGAGGATGATCGTACTTCGGGTGTTGACGGACGCCGTCGTGCGGATCTCGTGCAATAGCTGCTCCAAAGCCCGGGGGGACGCGACGCGAACCATGAGGACGTAGCTTTCCTCGCCCGCCACCGAGTGGCACGACTCGATCTCCGGGATGTGTTCGAGCCGCGCGGGCGCGTCGTCGGGGAGCGAAGGGTCGAGAGGGGTGATCGCGACGAATGCCGACAGCATCTGACCGACCGCCTCGGGGTCGACCCGCGCGGTGTATCCCCGGATGACGCCTCGTGATTCGAGCCGCCGCACGCGCGACTGCACCGCCGACACCGACAGTCCCGCCTTCTCCGCCAGGTTCGACAACGTCGCGCGACCGTCCGCGACGAGTTCCCGGATCAGCAGCCGGTCGATCTCGTCGAGGACGTGCGCGTTCGACACCACGCCACCGGCCCTGTCCACCACAATTCGAAAGGCTAGCCCAGTTGCTCCCAGTGCCCACGACCACGACGCAAACATCTCCGCCCACCGCCGACCCCGGCCGTAGGATTTCCGGTATGGACGCAACGCTTGCGCAACGCACCGCCGACGCACTGAACCGGCTGGGCACCTCGCTCACCGACGGTCCCGGCGTCACGGCGCGCACGCCGATCACGGGCGAGGCAATCGGCACCGTGCCCAAGAGCACGCCCGACGACGTCGAACGCGCGATCTCGGAGGCCCACATCGCGTTCCGGGACTGGCGCACGGTTCCGGCGCCGCAGCGCGGAGCGGTGGTGCGTCGGCTGGGCCAGCTGCTCATCGAACACAAGTCCACGCTGGCCGAACTGGTGACGCTGGAGGCCGGCAAGATCAGTTCCGAGGCGCTCGGCGAGGTGCAGGAGATGATCGACATCTGCGAGTTCGCGGTCGGCCTGTCCCGCCAGCTCTACGGCCGCACCATGGCCTCCGAACGCCCGGGTCACCGCCTCATGGAGACGTGGCACCCACTCGGAGTCGTCGGCGTGATCTCGGCGTTCAACTTCCCGGTCGCGGTGTGGTCGTGGAACACCGCGATCGCGTTGGTGTGCGGTGACACCGTGGTCTGGAAGCCGTCGCAGACCACCCCGCTGACGGCGCTCGCCTGCGCGGCGCTGCTGGAGCAGGCCTGCCGCGACGTCGGCGCCGACCCACGGATTCACCAGGTCGTGCAGGGCGACGTTGCGGTCGGCGAGCAACTGGTCGACGACCCGCGGGTTGCGCTCGTGAGCGCCACCGGGTCGGTTCGGATGGGGCGGGCGGTCGCACCCCGGGTGGCGGCGCGGTTCGGCCGTTGCCTGCTGGAACTCGGCGGCAACAACGGGGCGATCGTGACCGCGTCGGCCGACCTCGACCTCGCCGTGCGCGGCATCGTCTTCTCCGCCGCCGGGACGGCCGGCCAGCGCTGCACCACGCTGCGGCGTGTGATCGCGCACTCTTCGGTCGCCGACGACCTCGCCCAGCGGATCGCCTCGGCTTACCGGCAGTTGCAGATCGGCAACCCGTTCGACGACGGCGTGCTCGTCGGCCCGCTGATCAGCGCGAGCGCCTTCGACGCCATGCAGACCGCCCTCGACAAGGCATGCAGCGACGGCGGCGTCGTGATCTACGGGGGCAAACGCGTCGACGTGCTGGGCTCGGACTCCTACTACGTGCAACCGGCGCTGGTGCGGATGCCGGCGCAGTCGTCAGTGGTGCGGGAGGAGACGTTCGCGCCGATCCTCTATCTGCTCACCTACGACGACTTCGACGATGCGATCGCGCTGCACAACGATGTGCCGCAGGGCCTTTCGTCGTCGATCTTCACCACCGACCAGCGCCAGGCGGAGCGTTTCCTGGCCGCTGACGGCTCGGACTGCGGCATCGCGAACGTCAACATCGGCACGTCCGGCGCGGAGATCGGCGGTGCATTCGGCGGTGAGAAGGAGACCGGTGGCGGCCGCGAATCCGGGTCCGACTCGTGGAAGGCCTACATGCGCCGCGCGACCAACACCGTCAACTATTCCACCGAGCTCCCCCTCGCGCAGGGCGTGAACTTCGGCTGAACCGCACGGGTGCTGAGCTGGGCGGATACGCTGAACCGATGCTCCAGGTGCGCGTCGTCGAAGTTCTCGCGGCGATCTCGCTGACCACCGACATCGCGGGCGGCATGGCGTTCGAGAAGGGGCTGCGCACATGCCTGGTGGCAAACGAGTTCGGCCGCCGGCTCGCCCTTACGCCACGCGAGCAGACGGTGGTCTTCCAGACCGCACTCCTGCGCTCGATCGGGTGCACCTCCTTCTCCAGCGAGAACGCCGACTACTTCGACGACGACATCGCCTTCCAGACCACGCTCAAGGACCTCGACCCCGGCGATCCCGAGGTGTTCGCGCAACAACTCGCACAGTTCGGCTCGTGGACCAGCCGCGAGCAGCAACCCGTCCTCGCACAGCGCTTCCTTGACCTCGTCCCGACCGAGGGCGTGCGCGCGACCCGATCGGCCTGCGAAGTCGGGCACGGACTCGCGGACAGGCTCAGCCTCGCCGACGGAACCGCCCACGCCCTCGACTACGTCTACGAACGCTTCGACGGTCGCGGCATGCCGGGCACCGCGCACGGCACGCAGATACCGCTGGCCGCCCGAATTGTGCACGTCTGCGAGCGTGCCGTCATCGTCCACGGCCGCACCGACCGCGCCACCGTCCGCACCGAACTGGAGCGACGAGCAGGCGGGCAACTCGATCCCGGTCTGGTCGCACAGTTCGCCTCGATCGCCGACGACCTGCTCGACCGGCTCGAACTCTGCGACCCCTTCGCCGCGGTCGTGTCGGCCGAGCCTGGCACGGCGCTCGTCGTCGGCCCCGACGGCCTACGGACCCTGGCAGAGGGCCTCGCGATGATCGCAGATCTCAAGGGCCGCTACCTGATCGGGCACTCCCAGCACGTCGCCGCGATCGTGCGGCGGGCCGCGCACGGCAGCGGATGGCCGCCCGACGAGGTCGATTTCGTCGAGATCGCGGGGCTGCTGCACGACATCGGCAGGGTAGGCGTGCCCAGTTCGGTGTGGGACCGGCCAGCGCCGCTGAGCGCACCGGACGAGGAACGCGCCCGCATGCACCCGTACTGGACCGCACGCGTACTGCGCCGTTGCCCGACGCTGTGCCGCTACGCCGACGTCGCCGCCAACCATCACGAATGTCTCGACGGGTCGGGGTTCCCCCGCGGGGTGGGCGGCGGCGAACTGGATCGGCACTCACGACTGCTCGCTGCGGCCGACGCGTTCGCCGAACTCACCGAGGACCGACCCGGTCGCCCGGCGCTGGACCCCGACCACGCCGCGACCCTGCTGACCGGGCACGCCCGGTCGGGCCGCCTCGATCCGCAGGCGGTCGCGGCTGTGGTCGGCGCCGGCGGGGCTCGGTCAAGCACCACAACCTACCCCGCGGGGCTCACCGCCCGCGAGGTCGAAGTGCTGCGCCTGGCCGCACGCGGGCTGTCCAACAAGGAGATCGGCGCCGCACTGACCCTCTCGCCCCGGACGATCGGCAATCATCTCGCCCGCAGCTACGACAAGATCGACCGGCACACCCGCGCCGGCGCGGCCCTGTTCGTGATGGAGCACGGACTGCATGGTTGAGCAAGGTTGAGTCGTTCGACTCATCCGCGTGCGACCCGTACGCGCGCACACTGACTCCACCGAGCAGAGGAGTCCCCGCCATGACCACCGCCACCACCGACCTGGGCGCCACCGTCGCCGACATTTATGCCGCGTTCGGACGCGGCGACGTCCCAGCCATCCTCGCCGCACTGTCGCCGACGGTCGAGTGGGACGCCGACCCCGGCAACTACGGCCAACGCGCCGGCGTGACCGCGCTGCAGGCGCGTCGCGGACCCGACGACGTCGCGCAGTTCTTCGGCTACCTCGCGGGCTGCACGTTCCACGAGTTCACCGTGCGGGAACTGATGACCGGCGAATCTTCCGTTGCGGCGCACGTCCACATCGACTTCTCGCTGCCCGGCGGCGGTCGCCTGCGCGGCCCCGAGATTCACCTGTGGACGTTCGACGGGGACGGCAAGGTCGCGGCGTTCGCGCATTTCGTCGACACCGCGAAACTCATCGCCGCCGACCGCGGAGCGGACACCACCGCCTGACGGACCGCTCGGCAGCAACTTCAGACCCACCACGCCGGCGACGATCCCATGCTGGCCACGAGGGCAACCGCGAACACTGGCGCGACTCAGGAGCCCGGCTCGACATTCCCCGCCGGATGGCCTCCCGGCGAGGCGTTCGTGTCGAACGTCGAGATGCCCAGCTGACGCCACGCCTCGAGCAGGACACCGTCGCCAGCCGCGGCAACAAGAGACGAGTCGGCGACTCGCTCGGCACTGGCGCAGTGGACGGAGTCGTGGCCTCGGAGGCCGAACCGATGCGCCAACACAGCGGCACGTCGGACCAGGACGTCGTCGATCTCGATCAGATCCATCAACGGGTCCCGAGGGGACTGGCGGCTTGTGCCGTCGGGGGAATCGGGACACCCGACCACGAGATAGCCGGGAGTGTCGGTGGTCGTCCGTAGGGTGCGGGCATGGCTGAGTCCAGGTTTCGTCGCACTGCGGGTGGGGTGAGTTCGCTGGGGCTGCATCTGGTGTGGTGCCCGAGGTACCGGCGGCGGCTGCTGGGCGGGTGCGTCGCGGTACGGCTCGGCGAGCTGCTGGAGCGGATCGCCGCCGAGAACGGGTGGGAGATCGTGGCCGGGGAGGTCATGGCAGACCACGTGCATCTGTTCGTGCGGGTCCGCCCGGTCGACGCCCCGGCACAGGTGGTACGGAAGTTCGAAGGCCGCACCGTACGGGTGCTGCGGCAGGAGTGTCGGTGGCTGGCCGACTCGGAGGTGTTGTGGTCGCCGTCATATTTGGCGGGGTCGGTCGGGTCCGTGTCGGCGGCGACGGTGCGCCGGTACCTCGAGCACGGGTGGGATGCGGTCGCGTGAGACGCTCGTACAAGTTCCGGATGCGCCCGACCAGCCGTCAGCACACCGCGCTGGCGGCGTGCATCGATTCGCATCGCGAGTTG
>DATDBL010000272.1:0-36687 GCA_036524855.1 Aldersonia sp.
GCGCGAGCAGCGCAAACTTGCGCGACACCTCGTTCTCGCGATCGGCGGCCCTCACCACATCACATACAGTAACGCCCAAATCCTGAATGTAGCGGTAATTTACTCGCGTGTCCTAACGCAGCGTGTGTGCGGACACGCCCATAGCCGCAGCCATCTGCGCGACCGTCAGGCCCGGCCCGTCGAACTCATCCGTCACGCTGAGCAGACTAGAAGTTAGAGCACGCTCTAAGTCAAAGCCTGGTGTTCGAAGCTACGGGCGGCGCGCGTGCTGGAACGCGGCGGCCACGGACGGACACGATCTTCTTCGCCGGCAGGGATTTGCGGTGCCCGCGCTGGACAGCTCGACATCCGGAACAGCTGCGCGATGTGGCCGCCGAGCGCGGCCTGGAAGGGCGGGTGTCGACGTCGAGCACAATGTCCGCGACAGGCTTGTCCTCACCGGATGCGTCGGTCGATGCCGTGTTCGCGCACATGAGGTTGTGCATGGCCTTGTCCAGCGTCGAAAAACTCAGGCGCTGGTCAGGGAAATCCGACACGTGCTACGGCCGGTCGCAACGTACTGCGGTGTCGGCATCGCGCACGGCTACGACGTCCACGAACACGGCGGGTTCGCCGTGCACTACTTCGACCGACGGCTGGTCGACGACCCCCGCCTCGGGCTGGGACCTCGTCGAGGACGAACCGCGCGACGGGGAGCTTGCCGATGCCGTGACCCTCCGGAGTCGAGCTCCATGGTCATCCGCGACCGGTTCCCAGCGTCGATGGCGCCGATCGGGCCGTCGACGCCGCGCACACCCCACGTGCGGTGCGGGTCGACGTGGGTCAGTTCGGAGGGCTGCTTCCGACGGTGTCCATGCATTCCGTGTACAGGCGATTCACGCCACGCGGAACCGCAGGCGCGGCCGGGCGCGCGGGGCTCGACCGGGCGTTAGCCGTGATCCACGTCCTCGGCTCGGCGGGCGAGGTGCCGGGTCGGGCACTAGGCTGGCCTGTGCAATCGCCGGGGGTTCGGTGCACGTGCGGTTCGGGAGGGGATCGATTCGATGAGTGAGGGTGGGGACTGGAAACCGCGGTACCGTTCGGATCGTTGGGCGACGGAGCGGACAGCGTTCGCGAGGTGGCGCACGACGGGGTCGGGCCGTGTGTGGCCTCCGTTGCGCCGGCAGCGGTTTCGCCGCTGGCTGATCGAGTACCGCGCCCACGAGGACGCCCTGATGTACCGGCAGTTCGCCGACGAGCGGCGCGAGCGGCTCGCGAGCGGCGCCCCGGAGTTGCTCGCCTCGATGAATGGAATCCAAGGGGCGCGACCACCCCGAACGGGTCCCAGCAACGCCTGCATCACGGCCAGGGTGACCAGTTCGGCGTCGGGTGATCTTGGGTTGCAGACCGATCACGGGCCGCGAGTCTGAACACCCTCTCCCTCAAATCACACGCGCCACACCGGTAACACCCCTTGGAATCACTCACCCAGGCCCGGTACTCCTGAGCGTGTCGCCGGGTGACAACTGGGGTGATCTTGTTTGGTCAAACGGGGAATCGGTTGATCGTCTCGTTGTAGGCGTCTTGGGCGTCGGTGAGCGCGACGCGGCTGTAGATTTCGAGGCTTTGCCGGCTGGCGTGGCCGCTGTAGGGCTGGATGAGGGCGTCGTCGATGCCTTGGGTTTCAGCCAGGTGAACAGGAAGTGCCGTAGCCGGTGGGGTGGCATGTGGTGGTCGAGCCCGGCCTGGTCGGCGTAGCGGGAGAGCATCGCACGCACGCCGCGGGTGCTGTAGGGCCGCCGCCAGCTGGACTCGAACAGGTACGCCCCGCCGGCGTGGCGGCGGGCGTCGATGTGTAGGGCGAGGGTCTCGCGGAAGGGGGAAGGGAAAGGGTACGGTGCGGTCTTTGCCGCCCTTGCCGCGGGTGATACGGATCCGGCAGGCGTCCAGGTCGACCTCGTCGAGGCGGATCGCGACCAGCTCGGCTACCCGGACCCCGGTGTAGAGCAGGGTCTTGATGAGCACGACGTCGGCGGAGCGGCGCCCGTGCCACACGACCTGGTAGTAGCGGCGGATCTCGTCCTCGGTCGGCACGTGGGGCAGCGTCTTTGGTTCCCGTTCGACGCTGACGCCGAGTTCGGTGAGGAACTCGGCGGCCCTAGCTCCGCTGGAGATATAGAAGGCCAGTAGCGCCCGGTCCCGGTCGCAGGTCATCGCACTGAACAGCTCACCCCACAGTTGGTCGGGGATGGAACGGGGCGGCCGGTTGGCAACCTTCTGGCGCAGTCGGGCACGTGGTGCCAACCCATGCGGCTCCAGCGGACTGCGATAGCCGAGCAGTGCACGGCGCCCCGGCTGGTCTGGCACCGGGTTGACCGCCGGTCCCCGGCCGTAGTGGGCGTGGAAGGCGTAGAACCCCGACAGCGCCGAGAGCGTGTGGTTGATCGTTGAGGGCGCGTAGCCCTCCGGCAGCGCCGCCTTTCCGGTACGCAGGTTTACGGTGCCCGGCCGCACTCCCGAGGAGCGCCGCCGCTGCGGGTTACTGGCCGTGCGCAGCCACCCCACCAGCACCGTCACCTCGGCGGTCGTCGCCCGCTCCCAACTCGTCTCCAGAACGGACAACAGCCGCCACCAGCGCAACAGATCATGCGCATAGGATTTGCACGTTAGATGGCTCGCATCCCCGAGGGCGAGATCCCGCAGATACTTGCTGATCGGCTCGACCTCGACGCCGGTGTTGCCGTCGACCACGAACTGGCCCTCCCGGACCGCGTCCTGATCGCCACCTCCGACGACGCACCCGAGACGGCCTCGGAACTGAAGTTTCGCACCCACGCGACACCACCGACCCCGAGGTAGCGGGCTCAACGGAAACACCGGCCAGCACACGACGTTAGGAACGTCGACATGTACAGACTTCGAGGACGCTGCCAACACACCGAAACCCAGCCGGCGAGCTGCTTGAATGGCGGTCCGTCCGACCGGCCAACAACCGGGCACGATGGCCGATCGGTCTCGCCGGACTGTTGTCGGTCGATCGGCGGTCCTGGCGCGCCGCGCTTCCCGATCAAGAACTAACCTCGGAGGTGTGAGCACCGAGTTTGCGCGGCGACACCACACCCAGGGCCCCGCTGGTGTGACGGTGTGGTGCGGGCCGAGCGCCAGCCCGGCACAGGAGCGACTGCGCGAAACCGATCGCCCGGCAGACCTACGGCATTCCACTGCCGAGGATCCCGACAACGCAGCAACAGCCGAGATGAGCCTCACCCGACTGCGCTTGTTCCTGGACGGAAGGGTTAACTCCCGCCTCATCGTCCGGTAACCTACCGTTGGGTAATATTCGGTAGCGTAACTTCATGGCGATTTCGGATGTCAAGCAGTACGCCCACCTGAGCGCGGCGGATGTCGAGGCGCTGGGCCGCGAGTTCGACGCGATCCGCCGCGATATCGAAGCCTCGCGCGGCGACCGCGATGCCCGCTACATCCACGACGCCATCCGGCTGCAGCGGGGTCTGGAACTAGCCAGTCGTACGGTCCTTTTCGCGAGTCTGTTCCCGCCCGCCTGGCTTGTCGGCACGGCGATGCTCGGCGCATCGAAGATCATCGAGAACATGGAGCTGGGCCACAACGTGATGCACGGCCAGTGGGACTGGATGAACGATCCGGAGATCCACTCGTCGTCGTGGGAATGGGACATCGTCGGTGCCTCGCAGCATTGGAAGCAGACCCACAACCACATCCACCACAAGTACACCAACGTGGTCGGGATGGACGACGACGTGGGCTACGGCCTGTTGCGCGTGACCCGCGATCAGGCCTGGAACCCACTCAACCTCGGCAACCCCGTCTACAACCTGGCGCTGCAGGTGTTCTTCGAATACGGTGTGGCGCTGCAGCATCTGGAGTTGGCCGAGGTCATCGGTGGACGCGTCGGGCGCGTGGAGCTGCAGCGCAGGGCCCGCGAGGTGCTCTCGAAGATCGGCCGACAGACGCTCAAGGATTACCTCCTGTATCCGGTGTTGACCGGTCTTGCGTTCCCGACCACCTTGACGGCGAACGCCGCCGCCAACGTGATCCGCAACGTCTGGACCAACGCCGTGATCTTCTGCGGGCATTTCCCCGACGGCGCGGAGAAGTTCACCGAGAAGGACCTGGAGAACGAGACGCCGGGCCAGTGGTACCTGCGACAGATGCTGGGTTCGGCGAACTTCGAGGCCGGACCGGTCATGGAATTCATGACCGGCAACCTCTGCTACCAGATCGAGCACCACCTGTTTCCCGACCTGCCGAGCAACCGGCTGCGGGAGATCTCGATACGAACGAAGGCGCTCGCCGAGACGTACGATCTGCCGTACACGACGGGATCGTTGCCCGCGCAATATCTGAAGTCGTGGCGCACCATCGCCAAGCTCGCACTGCCGAACAAGTTCCTCGAGGCCACTGCCGACGACGCGCCCGAGACCGCGTCGGAGCGCAAATTCACCGATCCGCGCCCGCAGTTCGACGCGGTCTCGGGCCAGCGCCGCGGGCTGTCGACAGCGCTACGTGACCGCCCGGGAGCCTGACATCGGAAAGAACGGGCTGGGTGGAAAAAGACAGCGTACGACCCGGCCGGGCGACCGCAAATCCACGTCGCCACACCGGCCAAGGCCGATGCTGACGGACGGTCCCGACGGGTCGGGCACACAGGCGATCGAGCGGCACCGGATGCAGGTCCTTGGCTGTGGTCGGACTCCGAATGCTCAGTCGCGCCGAGGAGGTCGAGCTCTCGGCTCGCGTCGGCGATGCGGCCGTGCTTGCGCTGGAGTGTTTCGTCTCGGCTGCTCGCAGTGCCCGGTTACATCTTGGTGTATCGCGCCATGGCGAAGCTGTAGAGACCGTAGGTGATGATGCCGATGCCGGCCGCGACGAGGAGTGCAACTCCGTAGGGTTGCCCGCCGAGGGTCTTGAAGGCGCCATCGAGTCCGGAGGCCTTGTCGGGCTCGGATTGGCTGACGGCAAGGATCACCAGCGCTCCGATGGCGGCGATGGCCAGTCCTTTCGCGATGTATCCGACCGTGCCGAGGCGTCGCACGAGCGGGCTGGTGGTGCCTGTGAGGTCGTCGAGGAACTTCTGAGCTACTCCCTTGTAGATGTGGTATCCGCCGACTGCGATGATGACCAGCGCACCGGTGACGAGGGCGATCGTGCCGGGGGTGGTCTGCATCAGCCCGGCGGTGATTCCCGCACTCTGACCGCTGCTGGATCTGCCGCTGCCGCGGGCGAATCCGAGTGCGGAGAAGGCCAACGAGAAGTAGACCACAGCCAGGGCGAAAGCCTTGAGACGATCGATCACTTCCGACTTCGTGCTGTCGGCGTCGGGTGTGGACGAACTACCGAGTGCCGCTTCGGCGAGGCGCCACAGTCCCATGATCGCGAACGCGACGACGCCCACCCACAGCGCGGCGATGCCGCCGGGTTTGGCGGCCAGTTCCGTCATGGCCCCGGATTGGTCGGCGGTGCCGGCTGCGCCACCGAGGGCGAGCCGGATGGCGATGTAGCCGATGATCAGGTGCACGATGCCGCTCACGACGAACCCGGCCCGGGCGAACCGTTCGAAGAAACTGTTCTGGGCCATTCGACCCGCGGTCGAGGTCGAGTTGTCGTAGGACCGCGAGGACGCGGCGGGTGCGGGGGAAGCCGTGGTGTCAGGCATGACGATCGTCCGATAGTGGTGGTGGGTTCCTCCGACGGAGGATGTGACGGTCGGTGGACCGGTCTCGCAGGGCTACTCGTCGCCGAGCGCCTCGATGCGCTCGCCGGTGGAGGTGTGCGTACTCCTCGACAACTGAGATCGCCATGGCGTGCTCCAGATTCCGGACGGACCCACACCGCAACGTGGGTTTTGGTCACGTCCGGTGCGGTCCTCGGGCGGGGTCAGTAGTAGTGGCGTCAGCCTGCCACCGCGTGACCCATCGACCCCATGATCACCAGGACCGCTCCGATGAGGATGAGCGCGACCCCGGCGTACAGCAGGATGGGCACGCTGATGACGACGCCGATGACGGCGAGGATGATTCCGAGAATGATCATGACGACCTGATTTCTGGTTGTGTTGCCTGTGGATGGAAGCCGGTGCGCGGTGCGGTGCCGGGCAGCGCGCGGCGCTCCGACGTGAGATGTGGGGGCTAGTGTTCGAAGGCGTCTTTGATCTTGGCACCGGACTGCTTCAGGTTGCCTTTGGCGTGGTCGGCTCGACCTTCGGCCTCGAGGCTGCGATTCCGGGTGGCTCTGCCGAATATCTTCTTGACCGAACCCTTGGCGGCCTGTGCCGAATGCGCGATCTTCTTTCCCATGTTCAAGACGATTTCTTCTTTCTCTGGTGTTCTTTCTTTGGTGTTCGCCTGCGCGGACGCGCCGGCGGTGGTGTGAATCGATGCCGGCCGTGGTCACCGTGTGACGTCGTGGCCTACGGAGTCTCGCTCTGGTCGGTGACCGAACGGGTGCCGCCAGTCACGGCCCCCGTCGTCTCGGGTCGTCGCGGGTGTCCGGTCGACCGCGTCCGGATTCGCGGCGACCGTCTCGTGCTGGTCGGCGAGGCGGTCCCGGTCGCGAGACAGCTCCGCTGTTTCGCGGCGAGAATCCTTCAGGTCGTGGCGGGCGAGGCGGCCGCGTCGAGAGGTCCGCCGGGCACCGGCCAGCAACAGGGCCAGCCCGAGCAGCCCGACCGCGCCGACGACGATGCCGTAGAGGAACAGCGTCCCGGTGGAACCGGTGACGTGGTAGCCGAACACGGCGAAGCTATCGGTCAGTGCGTGCCCGCCGCCGCTGTTGCTCAGCACGCCCGCGGTTCCGACGACCACGGCGGCGAGGAGAACGACGAGTCCGAAGATGACGATCATGGCGGCCTCCAGGCCTGTTGTAGTACCCAGTCTACGCTATATCGCAACAATGTAGGTCTACGCTGTTGACACCGAAAACTTCGAAGTTGCTGGCCGGCCGGGCGACCGCGCCCGCACGACCGCCGGGAGCACGGCGAAGATGACAAGTTCCAGAGAACAACGTTGTAGACAACCCGATTGAACGCCCGCACGCAGGACGAATGTCAACGCTGTAGTACTACAATCGCACGCTACGGCTTGTCGACGGAAGGCACTGCTCGATGACGACACCACCGACCGACCGGGCAGGTTCGCGACCCGCGGCCGCTCCCGGGGACCGGGGCGGTCGCGGCAGCGATGACGGTCAGCTCTCCCGGTCGATGATCGTGCGGTCCGCGCTGGCGATCATCGACCGCGACGGGGTCGACGCGTTGACGATGCGGCGTCTCGGTGATGCCATGGGCCGGGATCCGATGGGTCTCTACCGGCACATTCCGAACAAGGGTGAGGTGCTCGACGGTGTCGCCGAGCTCGTGTTCGACGAGTTGTCGGTCGATACCACCGACCCAGACTGGGCGAGCCAACTGCGGGCCGTCGCACGCGACTTCCGCGGGTTGGCGTTGGCGCATCCGAAGGTCGTGCCGCTGCTGGTCACCCGCCCTTTGTCGACGCCGCTGGGGTTGCGGCCTCCGGGGACGCTGCGGCCACTCGAAGACGTCCTCACCCTGCTCACCCGCGCCGGGTTCACCGGGGTCGACGCGCTACACATCTACCGAGCATTGTTCGGGTTTCTCTACGGTCACGTCCTCAACGAACTCCAGGAGCTTGTCGAGCGCCCCGAGGAAACCGACGAGGTGCTGCGCCTGGGCCTGCACCGGTTGCCGATCAACGAATTTCCGCTGTTGCGTGAACTTGCCCCCGCCCTGGCTTCCTACGACGGGCCCGCCGAACTCGAACGCGGACTCGACATCCTGCTCACCGGACTCACGACCGCCCTGGTCACACCCGACAGTCCCCCTGCTGCCCGGTCGTGAGCCGACGTAGCGGCGTTGCGTCGTTCCAGGTGCCGCGAAGGATTCGACCACAACAAGCGGTCACGTTCGCTGCATGAGTCTCTGGCCTGAGGAAGTGCGTGCTGTGGGACCTCGTTCGCTCGGGGTCTCCGACCGGGTTGCCGTGAGGACGGGCCGGTCTCGGACAACAACAGCTCGTCGGGCTCGTCGCACCGAGACGGCGTTCGTCAGTGTTGTCGACAGGACGGCGGCTCCGGTCACGGCCATGAAGGCGGGCAAGGGATACAGCACGAGTCGCTCGCTGATCCCGACCTGCACGACCGAGACGGCGAGCAGGACAGTGCCGAGGAGTCCGGTAAGGGCACAGGTTGCCGACCACACCGCGACCAGTCGCCGCTGCTTCCACAGCCAGACCGCAACCAGGATCAACACGATATGTCGTGAAATGAAACCCGGCAGGACGGCCAGAACATGCACGACGATGCCGTCGTTGGAGGGCACCAGACCTGTTGCCGCGGTGCTCAGACCGGTCAGGACGGCGAGCGAGACGATCCACCGTTGACGGTATCGGTGGGGAATGAACCCGCGAAACAGGACGGCCCCGATGATCGTCACCAGCCCGAGGGCGACGAAGGTCGCGTTCATCAGCAGGTGCAGCGGTGAGCACATGTTCGGCGTGCACGCGGTGACGCCGAGGTCGCTGATGGTGTCGTGCCGAAAGCTATACGGGGTCTTCCAGGCGTATGCCGTGACAATCTCGGCCGCGAGGTAGGCGAACGCGAGGCTCCAGGCCAAACCCGCGGCACAATGTCGAAGATTTGCGGACTTCAATGCGGACTCATCTCGCCGCGTCACGAGGTGTGCCGTCGTCATCGATCAGTGCGGTGGTGTGGCCGGTGAGCAGGATGTCGAGACCGCGTTCGAGTTCGGCTTCACCGTCGTAGGACGCCAGGATCGTCGCGAGCTCACGCAGCAGCGGGAATTCGTTGATCGGCAGCCGGTGCAGGCCCAGTCGCAGCAGGTCGTCGTTTTCCTCGGGGTGATCGACGAGTTCCTGAAGTTCTGTGAGGACGTGACCGTAGAGGAACCCGAACAATGCTCGGTAGATGTGTAGCGCGTCGATCAGGGTGAATCCAGCACGGGTGAGCAGGGTGAGGACGTCTTCGAGTGGCCGCAGTGTGCCCAGCGGCCGCAACCCCAGCGGCGTCGACAACGGCCGAGTGACCAGCAGCGGCACCACATTAGGGTGATCGAGCGCCAACAACCTGAAGTCGCGGGCGAGGGTGCGCAACTGAGCGGCCCAGTCGTCGTTGGTGGTGTCGACCGCGAGTTGGTCGAGCACGATCTCGGCTACCCCGTCCAGCACCGCCGCTTTGCTCGGTGTGTGGCGGTAGAGCCCCATCGGGTCCCGGCCCAGGGCCTCGCCGAGTCGGCGCATCGTGAGCGCGTCGACGCCCTCGCGGTCGATCACTTCGAGCGCGGCCGCCAGCACCACTGCGCGGGTGATCCGGCCACGCTCCGGGGCGCCGCTTTCCCAGACCGGGCGAGCGGCAGGTACGCGTTCGGTCGGTGGTCCGATCATCGGATCGACACCTAACTTCCGTGGGTCCACCACAGACGGGAACGATGTCTACGGTGTTGTACAACAGCGTAGTCCTACACTATTGACATACCAAGTAGAGCGGCGTCTACTGGAGGTCTACGACGTAGAACCACAGGTCCTCCCGATGATTGTTGTTAGAAGACAACAACATGGGTGCTCCGACGAATGTGTCGTCACACCCATGTCGAACAGTCACGAGGCACGTGATGCGTGTAGGTAGGCGTGAGATCGGCTTCGGTCGCCGACGTGAGATGAGTTCAGGTAGCAGGCGCAGTACGCGCGCAAGGTGGCGGAGGTGCAATGCGGTGGATCCCCTGGCTGACAGTCATCTGGCTGATCATCGGCGCGGATCGCCGCCGGGCAACGCGGATACTTCACCGATGCCGAAGCGAACTGCGCAACCACCGGGACGATCAAGGTGACCGTGATCGCAGGACCGCTGAACTGTCTCAACCCCGAGGTCACCGACTGTCACAGCCCGCAGCCCAGCCCTGACACCGGCCGTAATGCGCCGGGAAGCGGGTCCGGGACCGCCGACTCCAGCCGACCTTCAAGTCCCGGCCCATGAACCATGCTCAACCAGCTAAGGAGCCGAAATGTCTACCAACACTATTATTTTGACCATCGTTGTCGCGGTCGTGGCAGTTCTGATCGCCGCCGCACTCGCATGGGTGGCGTCGAACAAACGCAAAGAGAACCGCCGTGTCGAAGCCGCCGACATCCGCACCGAAGCAGCCGAACAGTCACACAAGGTCGGGCAGCGTGAAGCACGTGCCGCCGAGACCGCAGCCAAAGCGCGTGGCGCTCAGGCCGAAGCAGACGCCAAGGCCGCAGAAGCACGGGGGCTGCAACACCAAGCGCAAGCGCGTCGGACCGACGCCGCCTCCCACCGCGACAAGGTGAACGAGGAATTCGACCGGGCAGACAAGATCGATCCGGACTCGCAGACACCCCCGACCACGCACGACGAACGCACTCCGGTCCCCACCGGCAGACCGAACGGTTCGCCGAACGCCACCGGGCCAGCGTCCGGGACGACCCACGACCCACGACCAGCAAACACGCAACAGGTGAGCCCCGCAGGCGCGTCCGGATTGTGCTGACCAGGAAAGCCGCGGTCGCCACCTCCGGGTTGGGACGCCTGGTGGACTACGCGGCCGTGTCGACGGGGATCTCGCACGCCCCGGCCGCTTGGCGAGCAGCCGGGTCAGGAGGGCCGCAGCCATCAGCACTTCGGGCAGCTGTCGTCGACCCTCGCATCGAGGTGCGCGGCCCTGACCCGAGAGATCGTCGCCGGTGATGCGGGCCCGGTGGTGTGGCATATGACGAGTTGGGTACGCAGGATGATCCGGGCTGGGGCGGTTCTGCCGTGGTAGAGGCGTTCGATGACTGCTCCGACGGCTCGTGCCGCTTGTGCTCGGAGTTGCTGGTTGACGCGGTCGACGACGTCCGCGGAGGCGAGTTCGCGGTGGAGCACCTCGTCGAGATGGGCCACGACCGGATCGCGTTCGTGGGTGGGCCCCACGTCCCTGGGCCAGGTCCGCGACCGCCGCCGGAGCGCCTCGTCGCTGTGGAGGCGTCCGCCCTGACCGTCGCCGAGGGCAAGAACGCCGGGGAACGGTTGCTCGGACTGTCGGCCCGGGTTCGACCCACGGCGGCGTTCTGCGCCAACGACACGACCTGCTCGCACTCGGCCTCCTGCAGGAATGCGTCGGTGCGGGGGTGCGGGTACCGGAGGACCTGGCCATCGTCGGCTACGACGACAACATCGTGTCTGCGGCCGCCGCCGCTGTGCCGCTCAGCTCGATGCGACAGCCACTCATACAGCTCGGGCGCACCGCCGCCACACTGCTGCTGCGCGAGCAGGACGCCGGCCATACCCACGAAGTGCTGTTCGCATCGGAATTGGTGGTCCGCCGCTCCTCGCGAGCGATGAACTGAGCCGTCACTCCCCTGCGCGCTCTTGACACACCACGGTCCGCAGCAGCGCGCGCGGAAGTGGCCGAGAACGCCGGTCTCTCGCGCGCCACCCGTCGGCTCGCACGACACTGACTCGCAGGATCTGACGATCCTAGCCTGCGTGATCGACGGCCCTGGACCGCTGCGTCGCTGCTAGCGATTCCCAAACTGCTCGACCGCGAATCTCCAACCGCAGCCGCTCCCCGCCGCGATCGAGCAGGCCTACCACGACGCGAACCGACTCGCCCCCGCTCCCCTGACTTGTCCTGCCGACCGGCCTGCCATGCTCGGACGTTATGTCAGGTGCGATCTGAACCTCGTTCGGCCGGAGCCGATCCCGGCGAATGCGAATCACGATCATTATCGCGACCACGAGACGTCGAGCAGGGATGGACGAGGGCCGCGGCAGGTATCGGTATCTGGACGCCCCTTGCTCTGGCGTGCCAGGAAATCGGGGAATCTGTGCGCCGAGCAGGACGTCTCACTCGGCTCAAACTCTTCTTCGGGACCCGCGAGCAGTTCGTTGAGCGAATCGAGCAGCGAGACAAACAGAACCAGATCGACCAACCGACAGCCGAGCGCAACGCGGCGAGCGCTCGCGCTGCAGCGACGTCCAGGGCGGACCAATTGGTTACGGAACGCTCGCCGCACAATCACCCGCCAGCAGGGGGGCGAAGGGAAGTATTTGATTTCCTCCTGCTCCCGTACAGTCGACGCCGCCGAGACGGGAGCTAATCCGATGGCAGCCGACACACATCGGAGAGTTTGTGCGGACTCAGCGGATGTGCCCGATGACGGCGAGCTGGTCAGCCGACGCCCCGGTGCGAAGGGGCGTGGGATGCGATCAGGAGGGTTTCGAGTATGGCCCTCCGACCGGCGCCGAGTTCGATGGCATTGTGTAGGTGCAGTTTCATGCCGGGAAGGAAGCGATGAGTCGGCGTTGCGTCCACCGCGAGGGCGATAAGTTCCTTGGTGACCGCTCGCACGTTCTTGCTCTTCCAGGGAACGGCACAGTACTCACAGAACGCCGCAAAGGATTCGGGTGAAATTCGAATCAGGGCATGGAGGAATCCCGGTATCGCGTCCGCCATGCGTTGCCGATACGGATCGCTTCCGACGTATCGTTCCCATAGTCGAAGCTGGTCGGCGTCCAGCGCCGAGTCACCTTGGGCACTCTGTCGCTCGCAGGTGAGCGCGTAGAGGTGCTCCGTGGTTGCGAAGAGCGTGTGCACCCCGAGTCCCGACACGAGCATGAGGACTTCGTGCACCTGGTCTACCGTGGCCCCGAGGTCGAGGGCCTCACGCATATAGTGTTTGGATCCCTCGATGTCCAACGCGGTCACGGACGCCCGGATTGCGAGCTCGATCAGTGCGCGGGTGAGGGCATCCAACGATTCCCCGACACCCACGTTGCCCAGCTGAGCGTCGGCGACGGCGCGGATGTCGTCTGGCGTGAGTTCCTTCTCGACTTGCGGTGCAGGTCGTCGCGGAGGTATAGGCTGGTCGTCGGAATCGACCATCACAGAACGTCTCCCGCGCGCATCTCGGCGGTGGGGGCAAGTTGCTGCCGCCTGTCGAGCAGTCCCTGCGCGACACCGGTCGCCGACCGCGCGGACACATCGGCGCGGGCGTCTCGGTTGGTGGTGCGAACGATCGCGCCGTGATCGGGTAGTTCAAGCCGCACAGCCGACCGGAAGAGTCCAGTCGGTGTCACCTCACTCCAGTCGTCGATGTGCGTCATGTGTGCCCTCGCTCAGCAAAGTGGGAAGCGGATCCGCCGTCGACTGCGGTCGCAACATGCGGGGGTTGGCGCCTCTCGCACGAGATGCGACCCCGTCACTGTGTCGACGTTGCAGTCGAGCGCCACGCCGCCGACGGGTCGAGGGCTCCCTCGAAGAACAACTTGGCGAACCCCTCGATCGTCTGGGTGACATCGATCTTCCGCGCGCCCGGCTTGAGCCACCGGTGCGTCCAGTTCACCATTCCGAACAGCGCCTTGGCCATCAACGCGGTAGGGACGTCCTTGCGGAGAAGACCGTCCTCGACACCCTGTTCCAACACATTCGACACGATCGTCTCGAACCGCTTTGTCTTGCGGCTCATGTCCCGCGCCCACGGCGTCGACTCGAACTCCAGCTTCGTCATGTCTTCCTGGATGTAGAGGTAGACGTACGGGTAATGCTGCTCGTAGGAGCGCAGTTGAACCTCTATCAGCCGGCGCAGCTTCTCGGCGGCGTCGATATCGAGCCGCGTGATCTCGACGGCTGCCTCGAGGTTGCGGTCCAGAACACCGCTGACGACGTCGTGCAGCAACGCCTGGAACAGTTCCTGCTTGCCGGAGAAGTAGTAGTACAGCGACGCCCGATCGGCGCCGAAGCGTTCCGCGATGTCGTTGAGCGTCGCCGCCTCGTACCCCTTCTCCTGGAACACATCCGCGGCAACCTGCAACAACTCGCGACGTTTGGCCTGATAAACGGGACTGCTCTCGGCCTGGGCGCTGCGCCGGCGCCGGCTCATCCCGCTGCTGCTGTTGCTCACCGACGATGTTCTGGGCACGATCCGCATCGTACGCGGCCCCCGCACCGAAATCCATCAACGTTGACGTGGACAGGCGGGCGGGTGAGGTCCTCGAAGGGTGTCGGCTGCACCCGAATCACCAACCCGGACGGCCGCGGGATGGGCGACGCCGCCGACCGCAGCCCGGCGACCGGGTTTCGCTGCTGCGTCGTTGCGGTGCACGACGAGCCGACGAGGACAACGGAAAGCGAGTCACCCGCAGCAGCGAAACCCGGTCGCCGCGGCGACGCGCACGTCGTGTGCCGTGTGCCCACGACCCGACGCTCCCGATCGCGCGGGGCGACTCTGCCCCCGCGCGGGTGCGGGCGACGCGGGGGCGTCGGTCGCACCCGCGAGTCGGACGCCACTGTCACGAGCGCCGGTGGTGAGGATGGGAGACGGTGCGTGGGGTCGGCCGATCAGCGCCCGTGCCAATGGGGGGCGCGCTTGTCCGCGAAGGCTGCGCGTCCCTCTTTGCGGTCGGCGCTGGAGGCGTAGGCCTCGATCGGTTCGTAGCGGGTCGAGAGGGCGACGTCGAGGGGCCAGCCTGCGCGCGAGAGTACGGCGTCCTTGGCGGCCTGCACCGCCAGCGGGGATGCGGCGGCGATCCGTTCGGCCCACGCGGTGGCCGCCTCGTCCAGCTCGGCGAAGGGCACGACCTGGTTGACCAGGCCGTATCTTTCCGCGTCGGCGGCGCGCAGCCGGTCGCCGGTGAGGATGAGTGCCATCGCGATGTGGTGGGGCAGTTGGCGGATGGCGCGGTGCATGATGCCGGCCTCGCCGATGATGCCGACCTTCGTCTCGGGTATGCCGAACTGTGCCGTGTCGGCGGCGACGATGACGTCGGCACACATCGCCAACTCGAAGCCACCGCCGACCGCGTAGCCCTGCACGGCCGCGACGAGGGGTTTGCGCAGTGTGAGCATCGGGCCGCCGACGCCGGTGAGGCCGCCGCCGAGCGCCATCCGCCGTCCCTCGGCGCTGCCGTCGCCGCTGACGTTGGCGCCGGCACAGAATGCTTTCTCGCCGCTGGCGGCGAGGATGGCGACCCAGATGTCGGGTTCGGTGTTGATCTCGGTCCAGATCTCGAACAACGCCTGATCCATCTCGGGGTCGATCGCGTTGAGCGCCGCGGGTCGGTCGAGCGTGACTCGGGCGATGTGGCCGTCCGTCTCGAAGGTCACTCCGGGGTTCATGGGGGTCTCCTCACGCGTCGATTGTGGGTCGGCGCTGTGTTCGGGGGGTGGGTCGGTAGTGGTCGATGGCGGCTTTGAGGCCTGCTTCGGCGACGTAGGCGCGGATTTCGGCCACGGCGGGTGAGAGATGCAGCAGGGCATCGAATTCGGCGCCGCTCTGGGCGGCGGTGCGGACACCCATCGCTTCCATCGATCGGTTGATCGAGAGTTTCTTCAGGCGCAGGATGTCCGAGGGGGTCTTGGCCATGCTGGCGGCGAGGTCCTCGGTGGTGTCGATCAGGTCGGCGGGGTCGACGGCGTGGTTGGCCCAGCCCCATTGCACGGCGGTGGCGCCGTCGATGCTGTTGCCGGGAACGAAGGCGAGTTCCTTGGCGCGTTTGGGTCCGACCAGCGGAGCCCACAGGGGTGCGATGTAGCCCCCGCCCAGTGGGATGGCCGGCTCACCGATCTTCGCGTCGCGGGCGACGATGGTGATGTCGGTGAACACGCACATCTGGGTGGCACCGGCGATGCAGTACCCGTGCACCGCCGCGATCACGGGTTTGGGATGATCCCAGATCGCAAGGTATCGGTCGAGGTTGCGGGCGAGGCGTTCCCGGTCCGCGACCGGGTCCGGCGCCTTCGGTGTGCCCACCTGGTCGATGTCGTAGCCCGCCGAGAATCCCTTGCCCTCGCCGCGGATCGCGACGATCGGCCCCCCGTTGGTCGCCAGCCACGCGAGCGCGGCGCTGAACTCCTCGAGCATCTCCTGCGAGAGCGCGTTCGCCTTGGCCGGGCGATCGAGGACGATCCAACTCAACGGGCCGCGTTGCTCGATGCGGACGGTGGCATAGCAGGGGTCGGTCACGAGGCGTCGGCGGGCCGCCGCCCGATCGGGATCTGCTGCTTGACGTGGAAGTCGACGGTGCCGGCCGCACGCAGCTCGCGGTGGGTGAAGCGCCACCCGTGCTCGTCGTCGTGGACGAGTTCGTCGTGGTACTGGCCGAAGAAATGGCCGTCCTTGCGGCCCTCCTTCGTATAGGCGTGCCAGGCGTAGAGCACCGAGCGGCAGCGAACCGTCCTCATGTCGTCGCCGAACTCGAGCACGACGTTCGAGACGTGATGGCTGGTCGCGGTGAAGAAGGTGCCGATCCCGTCGAGGGTCTCCCGGTAGGCCTGGCGGCCTTCCGCCCCGAAGGTCGGCCCGTAGGCGACGTAGCAGTCCTCGGTGAACAGCTGCGCCAACTCGTCGGGCATGTTCATGTCGAGGTAGTAGGCGTAGTCGAAGAGCACCTTCTCGACCTTGCTCGTCTCGACGAGTTCGGCGAGCGAGCGTTCGGTGACTGCGGGTGCGATGGTCATCGGGTCCCTCTCCTGGGAAATGCTGTAGGGCTCGGATCGTGGTTTGTGCGCGTTGCATCGGCGTCCTGCGCTCGGACCGGGGTGCGGTGCGAACGGAGGTCGTTATCAACACACGTGTAGATCATGGACCAACGGGGCGATGGCTGTCAACACCACTGTTGCGCACCGATCACCTGCCGTGATGGACACTCGTCGTGCGTGGAACACACTTTTCGGGGGTCACCCGCACCCGCAGGACCGTTCGATTCAGTCAACACAGAGGTTGACAGCAGCTCGGCGGCCGTGCAAGCTGGTCGGGAGCGGCGTTCGCCACACCGACGGCCGAAACGGAGGCAAGCCATCGCCTGCACGGCACGCCACACACGCGGTCGAGCGGACACCGAAGCGGTACGCGGTCGATCGTCCGGTCGAGGTTCGACCCGGTGGACATCGGCAACGCCGTCGCCTGGCTGGTGTCCGACGCTGCCCGGTACGTGACCGGCGCGATGCTCCCGGTCGACGCCGGGCTCACGATCAACGTAACCCCGATCGAAGGGCACCACCGATGACTCTCACCGACTCCCGCACGGCATTGGACGCGCGCTTCTTCCGCACCGTGCTCGGCCACTTCCCCACCGGCGTCGTCGCGATCACCTCCCTCGACGACACCGCCGACCCCACCGGCATGGCGGTGGGGTCGTTCACGTCGGTGTCGCTGGACCCGCCGATGGTTGCGTTCCTGCCGGACAAGTCGTCGAGCACCTTCCCGAAGATCCGCGCCAACGGCCGGTTCTGCGTGAACGTGCTCGGCGCCCATCAGCAATCGATCTGCCGGTCGATGTCACGCAAGGGGTCGGACAAGTTCGCCGGCGTCGCCTGGTCGCACACGCCGGGCGGTATGCCCCGCATCCACGACGCCGTCGCATGGATCGACTGCGAGATCGACACCGTGCACGACGCGGGCGACCACCACATCGTGGTCGGGCGAGTCACCGGCCTCGACGTCGACCGCGTGGACAAGCCGCTGCTGTTCTTCCAAGGCGGATACGGGCGATTCGCCTCGACCTCGCTCACCGCTCCCGACGAAGCGGACCTGTACCGCCCGCTGTCCGTCCTCGACGACGCCCGCCCCGAGATGACGGCCGTCGCCGAGGACCTCGGCGTCGAATGCTGCGCCTCCGCCGCGATCGGGCAGCAGCTCGTCCTGGTCGGCAGCTGCGTGCCGGGATCGCTGGACCGGCCGCCGCGCACCCGGTTGGGTCAACGCATGCCGTTCGTTGCGCCGCTCGCGGTGCCCCTGGCCGCCTGGGCCGACGACGCCGTACTCGAGAGCTGGCGTGGCGGAACCGGGGACGCGATCGACCGGCACGGACTCGACGCGTGCGTCACGCGGGTCCGCGAGCGCGGCTGGTCGCTGGTGCTGCGCAGCGACGAGCAGGTCCGCTTCGAACGGGCGGTCGCCGCACTCGACGTCCGCAACCCCACCACCACCGCGGCGGACGCCGTCACCGAGGCCACCCGCGCGCTGAGCCTGGCCGGCTACGAACCGGCCACGCTGCGCCCCGACGACGCCTACGACGTCCGTGTGCTCTCCGCGCCCGTGTTCGACACCGACGGGCGACCCGCACTGTTGCTGAGCCTCTACCAGGCGCCCCGGGGAGTCAGCGGCGCCGCGCTGGGGCGCATGTGCGAGCGACTCGCCGCCGCAGCCGTCGCCGCGACCGAGCGGATCGGCGGCCGGCTCCCCGCGGCGTTCCACGCCCACTGACCGAACCCCGACACATGGCCCCGACGAAGGACGACTGATCTGCGTGACCGGCCTGCTCATCGCCAACCGCGGCGAGATCGCCCTGCGGATCGACCGCACCGCCCGCCGCCTCGGCCATCGCACCGTCGCCGTGTACAGCACCGACGAACCGCACGCCGCCCACGCCCGCGCCGCGGATGCGGCCACAGACCTCGGCGTCGCCGGCCCGGCCGCCTACCTCGACATCGACGCCGCCCGCCGCGAGAACGCCACCCTGATCCATCCCGGGTACGGATTCCTCAGCGAGAACGCCGAGTTCGCGCGGCGCTGCACCGCGAACGAGCTGACCTTCGTGGGCCCCGACGCCGCGACACTGGACCTGTTCGGGAACAAGACCGCCAGCCGCGCGCTCGCCGTCGCCCACGGCGTGCCGGTCCTCGCCGCCACCGACGGGCCCACCGACCTGTCCGGGGCGCAACGGTTCGCCCGTACACTCGGCGCCGCCCCGGTCATCGTCAAGGCGATCGCCGGCGGCGGCGGACGCGGAATGCGCATCGTCGAGGACCCGACCGATCTCCCCGCCGCCCTCGCCCGATCCCGCTCCGAGGCCGATCGCGGGTTCGGCAATCCCGATGTCTACGTCGAACAGTTGCTGCCCCGCGCACGCCACATCGAAGTACAGGTGATCGGCGACGGCGGACCCGCGCCACGACACCTGTTCGACCGCGACTGCACGCTGCATCGGCGGCACCAAAAGGTCATCGAGATCGCGCCGGCCCCACGACTCCCGCACGCGACACGGCTCAACATGCGCACCGACGCTCTCGCCCTCGCCGCCGCCGCCGGTCTGCGCGGCCTGGCCACCGTCGAGTTCCTCGTCGACGCCGACGACCCCGCCACCTACTACTTCATCGAGACGAACGCGCGACTGCAGGTCGAACACGGCATCACCGAACAGATCACCGGCCTCGACCTCGTCGCCCTGCAACTGGCCGTCGCCACCGGGACACCGCTGCACGCGATCGCGCCCCTCGCGGCACTCCACGCCGAACCTCGCGGTGTGGCCATCGAGGCTCGCATCTGCGCCACGAACACCAACGCCGGACACACGATCACCGAGCTGAGGTACCCGACCGACCCGTGGGTCCGCGTCGACACGCACCTCGACAGCGGAGCCGAGGTCAACCCCGCGTTCGATCCGCTGCTGGCCAAGTTCATCGTGCACCTGCCCGACGGCACCCACCCCGACGCCGTCGACCACCTCGCCGAGGTGCTCGACCATGTCACCATCGGCGGAATCGACACCGACCTCGCGCTCGTCACGCGTGCCCTGCGGTCCGGCGAACTCGCCCGAGCCGAGATGACGACCCGCACCTTCGACCGGATGCTCGCCACCGCCGCGGCCACACCAAGCACCGAAATCACCGGATCCCGCAGCGAGATTCGTGCCCAGACCCCGGGCACGGTCCTCGCTGTGCCCGTCGCGGCCGGGGACCTCGTCACGGCCGGCGCGGCACTCGTGGTCGTCGAGGCCATGAAGATGGAGACCGAGGTCTGCGCCCCGCTCGCCGGGCAGGTCGCCGACATCCTCGTCGACGCGGGCGACACGGTCACCACCGACACCGACACCGACACCGTCGTCGCCGTCGTCGCCGCCGTCGTGACGCACGCGGTCGACGCCGCCACGACCGACGTCCCGGTGAGCAATGCCGCCGACCTCGTCGATCTCTCCCGCGACGACGTGACCGACATCGTGGATCGCCACCACCGATTCCTCGACCCGGCGCGCCCGGACGCGGTCGCCGCCACAGGCAAACGCACCGTCCGGGAGAACCTCTCCGACCTGCTCGACGACGGCAGCTTCCGCGAATACGGCGCACTCGTGATCGCCGCCCAGCGGCGCCGTCGCAGCATCGGCGACCTCGAACGCGAGACCCCTGCCGACGGGCTCGTCGCCGGCTTCGGCACCATCGCGCACCGGCTCGTCGCCGTCCTCGCCGACGACTACACCGTGCTCGCCGGAACCCAAGGGCTGCAAAGCCACAAGAAGGCCGAGCGACTGCTCGACCTGGCCGCCCGCCGCCGCACCCCGGTCGTCGTCTACGCCGAGGGTGGTGGCGGGCGACCCGGTGACACCGACAATCTCGCCAAGGCGACCGGCAGGACCTGGGCACCTTCGTCGCCCTGGGACGGCTCAACGGCGTGGTCCCCACCGTCGCCATCGCTTCCGGGCGCTGCTTCGCCGGCAACGCCGCCCTCGCCGGCGCCTGTGACCTGATCATCGCCACCGCCGACGCCAACATCGGGCTCGGCGGGCCGGCGATGATCGAAGGAGGCGGACTCGGCACCCACCGCAGCGAGGACATCGGGCCCATCGACGTGCAATACCGCAACGGCGTCGTCGACGTCGCCGTCGCCGACGAGGCAGCAGCCACCGCAACGGCCCGCACGTACCTGTCCTACTTCGCCGAGCGCGTGAGCGGCCATGCCCCCTGCGCCGACCAGCACCTGCTGCGGCACATCGTTCCCGAACGCCGCACCCGCACCTTCGACATGCCCCGCCTGATCACTCTTCTCGCCGACACCGACTCGGTGCTCGACCTGCGCGCCGGATTCGCCCGCGGCATCCTCACCTGTCTGGCACGGATCGACGGACGCGCGGTCGGCATTCTCGCCAACAACGGCCGCCACCTCGGGGGCGCCATCGGCAGCGACGAGGCCGACAAGGCGGCCCGGTTCCTGCAGCTCTGTGATGGATTCGGGCTTCCGGTCCTCACCCTTTGTGACACACCAGGATTCATGGTCGGTCCCGAGGCCGAACAGACCGCCACCGTCCGGCACGTCGCCCGACTGCTCACGCTCGCACCGAACCTCGGGGTGCCGCTGTGCACGGTGATCGTCCGCAAAGCCTACGGCCTCGGCGGTCAAGCCATGGCCGGCGGCAGCTTCCGCGTCCCCGACGCCATCGTGGCATGGCCGAGCGCCGAACTCGGCGCCATGGGCCCCGAAGGTGCGGTGCGTCTCGGCTTCCGCCGCGAACTCGACGCGATCACCGACCCGGTCGAGCGCGAGCAGGCGTACCGCCGCTACCTCACCGACTACGACGGCCACGGCCGCCCCATCCACGCGGCGTCCGTGTTCGAGATCGACGACGTCATCGACCCGGCCGACACCCGCGGTCATCGTCGCGGCGTTCGCCGATCACCATCACGACCCACCCGGCGCCGCCGCATCGACACCTGGTGAGCGCAGAACGGTTCTACGACGACCACCGGCGCCAGGTCGACTACAACGGATCGTCGACGGCACATCGGTGGTGGTGGCGGTCTTCGCGGCCGCGCTCGGGTGCACGGTCGGGGGACGTGGCTGGACGCGCGCGCCGGGCCGGCCGGTACTCACATGGCTCGTTGCGTCGTCGACATCACGCGACATCACCCCACGGGCACACGACGAGGAGGCCGCAGGGCATGATCCTGCGGCCCCCTCGTTTGGCGTCGCTCAGCGCGCCGTGTAGTTCTCGAGATCGGGCTCGTTGGTCATCTGCCAGTACTCCACGTTGAGGAACGGCATCACGAACACGACGCGACCGCGCGAATTGCGGTAGTAGGTCGACATCCCGCGATGTGTCCACACCGTCCGCTCGTGCACCTCGTCCACGAGTGCGTTGTAGCGCTCGTTGGCCTCGGGGCGGGCATCGACCGCGTGGATGCCCCGCTGGAACATCTGCGTGAGCAACCCGCGGATGTAGCGCATCTGCACCTCCATGAAGTACATGAAGCTGCCGCTGCCGGGGAACGAGTTCGGCCCGCCCAACATGAAGAAGTTCGGGAACCCCGGGACCGACACACCGAGATACGCTCGCGGGTCGTCGTCGTTCCAGACCTGCCGCAGCGTCACGTCGTCGACACCACGCACCTCGTAGGAGGAGACGAACCGCGCCGCTTCGAAGCCGGTCGCCCACACGATGACGTCCACGTCGATTTCGGCACCCGAGTCGTCGATCACCCCGGTTTCGGTCACCTCCGTCACGGAGCGGGCGACCAGATCCACGTTGTCGCGCCGCAGCGTCGCGTACCACCCGTTGTCGAGCAGGATGCGTTTGCCGAACGGCGGGTAGTCCGGCATCACCTTGTCGAGCAGGTCGCTGCGGTCACCGACCTGGTCGGTGATGTAACGGGTGAAGTACACGCGGTGTGCGTCGTTGCGGGCGTTGACCGCACGGTCCGGATGCTCCCACGCCGGGTCCACCCGCAGTGACTCGATGACCTTGTCCCCGAACTGCCAGAACAGCCGGATCCAATACCAGCTGTGATACGTCGGGCACGCGTGCATGAGATGACGCAACTCCGGTGCGATGGGTGCGCGGAACTTCTCGAACGGCGCCACCCACTGCGGTGAACGTTGGAACACCGTCAGGTGATCGACCTCCTCGGCGATCGCCGGCGCGATCTGCATCGAACTCGCGCCCGTTCCCACGATCGCGACCCGCTTACCGGCCAGATCGAGGTCGTCGGGCCAGTTCGCCGAGTGGAAGCTCGTACCGGTGAACGTCTCCATGCCGGGGAGCTTCGGCGTGACCGGTCGGTTCAGTACGCCCACCGCGCTGACGAGCACATCGCAGTGCAACACCTCGGTCGCACCAACGCGGTCACGCACGACGACATCCCACCCGAAGCGGTCCGCGTCGTAGCTGGCCGAGACGACTTCGGTCTCCCACCGGACCTTCTCCGCGGCCCCGACCGCGGCGAGCGTGTCCGCGAAGTACTGCTGCAGGTTGTCACGCAGCTCGAAGTGCGTGCCCCAGTCCTTCTTCGCGAACGAGAAGGAGTACAGGTGACTCGGTGTGTCCACTCCGGCACCCGGGTAGGTGTTCTGCCACCAGTTTCCGCCGGCGGCGGGCTGCTTCTCGAGGATCTCGTAGTCCACGCCCATGTCCTCGAGCTGCTGGGCGGCCGCGATCCCGGCGACACCGGTGCCGATCACGAGGACCTTGTACCCGTTCGGGATCCGCGGTTGCTCGAGCGCCAACTCCGGCGCGTCGGGAGCGGCTCGGCGCGCGAGCTCGAGCGAGAGCATCGGGCCGTACTCCGCGCCGACCTCCTCCCCCATGCACACGCTCATCATCCGTACCGTCTGCTCGGCGGTCGGAGCCGCGATCGCCGGCGCGACACCGTCCTGCAGATGGAGGATCGCCTGCGCCGCGGCCGCGCGGATCTCGTCCTGGATCCCGGGTGCGAGCCCGCCGGAGTCGTGATCGCCGAGCCCGCGTCCCCGCGTCGGGAGATACGGGCTGTGCAGCCACTTCTCGTCGCCGGTGTACTGATACACCACCATCAGCAACGACGGAACATTGGCTTTCGCCACCGCCGCCGCGACCTCCGCCGGGTCGAGCCGATCCTGCAGGTCGGTCGACGCGTCCACACGGTACGCCCTCGACTCGTGATCTCGCGCCGTCGCCAAGCTGTCCATCGCCATCTCAGTGGTTCCCTCTCGCATGTCGGTGCCGTCCTCCGGCCCGCTCGCCCACGCAATTCGCGCCGGACCAAGCCTTGTCAACGTTAGTGTTGATGCTCTCGACCCATAGTTGCAGCAAAGCAAGTTCGATGTCAACGATGAAGTTGACTACTCGACACTCCGACTCGGTCCCATCTCCCCGGACCCGCCACCAGGCGACTCCGAACACCGGGCAGACAGGTCTCCAACATCTACGTTGATGTTGACAGACGGTCGTGTCGGTGCGATTCTCGTCACATGGAGACCTCGATTGCCCGTGTTCAGCAGGCACTGTCCGATCTCGTCGCGGGCCGCCCGGTCGTCCTGGTCGGCAGCCGCGCGGGAGATCCCGACGGATACCTGGTCCTCGCCGCGGAGAAGTGCACATCCTCGACGACGGCGTTCCTGGTCCGCCACACCTCGGGCTTCGTGTGCGCGGCGGTCACGCGCGAGGTGTGCGAGCGGGTCGGTTTGCCGCCGATGGCCGGGACCACGGCGGACCCGGTGGGCGGCTACTACACGGTGTCGGTCGATACCGCCGACGGTGGCGGCACCGGTATCTCCGCGGCCGATCGTGCCCGAACCCTGAACCGGCTCGCGTCACCGACAGGTAGCGCCGAGCATTTCTCTCGACCCGGTCATGTCGTCCCGCGGCGCGCGCACGACCGTGGAGTATTCGCGACCCGCGGCGCTGCCGAAGCGATCACCGATCTCGGGCAGGTCGCCGGAATCAACCACGTCGGCGCTTTCGCCGCCCTCGTCTCCCCGGTCGACGCCACCCGCATCGCCACACCCACCGAGTGCCGCACCTTCGCCCGCGACCACGGACTCACCCATGTCGGCATCGACGACGTCGTCGCCTATCGCCGCACCGTCGAGCGACATGTCGGTCGCGTCTTCACGACCGTATGCGCGAGCGGCCACGGCACCGTGACGGCGTCGGGGTTCCACAGCGATGCCTCCGGTGCGGACTATGTCGCCTACCGGATCGGACCGGACCGGGGTGTGTCGCCGCTCGTCCATGTCCGTCGCGAGACGAACTTCGCGCCACACCTGGGTGTCGCCGATCCCGATCTGGACGCGCACTTCGCCCGGATCGCGGCACACGGTGGCGGGGTCGTTCTGATCAAGCGCCGCGCCAACGATCTCGACACAGTCCCCCACAGCGGTGCAGACAGTCTCGTTGCACGAGACGATCGCGCCGGCGACGTCGCCGAGATCCTGAACGACATGGCGATCGAGGCGCCGGTTCTGCTCGACCCGCCCGCCGACCTGCCCTCATCGCTGGCCACACTCGGCATCAGCGCGTCGGTGACGCCGGACCACGACGCCACCCGATCCGCTTACGTGACGAGACGAGACGAACGGTGCATCCGCGGCGTCGTCGCCCACGGCGACCAGCGCGGGCGAGAACTCGGATTCGCCACCGCGAACATCGAACTCGACACCCGCACGCACCACCTGTTCCCCGCCGACGGAGTGTGGGCCGGACGCTGCGTCCTGCCGGATTCTCGATCGATACCTGCCGCCGTGTCGATCGGACGCCGCTCCACCTTCTACGGTCACGCGGGCGCGCGGCTGCTCGAAGCCCACCTGCTCGACTTCGACGAGGACCTCTACGGCGCCGACATCACGGTCCACCTCGACCACTGGATCCGCGGACAGAAAGCCTTCACGTCCAAGGAAGACCTCATCGCCGCACTCGAAGACGACGTGCGCCGCACCCGCGAACTCATCCGCTGACCCGCTCCAACGCAGCCCACCACGCCGAACGGAACTCGCATGACCGAATCCTCGACACGCACGTCGACAGTCACCGTGCTCGACGTCCGCGCCTCCCGCACCGCGCTCATTGCCGGCTCACTCGGAAACCTCGTCGAATGGTACGAATTCGCGATCTACGCCTACATGGCGCCCATCATCGCACCACTGTTCTTTCCCTCCGAGAACCCCACCACTGCACTGCTGTCCACGTTCCTGGTCTTCGCACTCGCGTTCGCCCTGCGCCCCATCGGGGCAATCGTTTTCGGGCGACTCGCCGACCGCCTCGGCCGACGACCCGTCCTCGTGGTGATCATCGGGCTCATGGCCATCGCGACGACAGCGATCGGCCTGCTGCCCACCCACGCCCAGATCGGTGTCATCGCACCGCTGCTGCTCACGCTCTGCCGCGTCGGGCAAGGCCTGTCCGCCGGAGGTGAAGTCGGCGGAGCGGTGTCGCTGATGGTGGAATCTGCTCCCCCCGCCAAACGAGGCCTCTACGGCTCCTGGTCCTTCGTGGGCACCACCCTGGGCTTCGTCCTCGGCGGCGGAGTCGCCACCGTACTCGCCAGCGCCCTCAGCGACGACGCGCTCAACTCCTGGGGCTGGCGAATCGGATTCCTTCTCGCAGCACCGATGGGCCTGGTGGTTCTCTACCTGCGGCTACGCGTCGACGAAACACCACACTTCAAGCAGCTGAGCGAAACCCAGAAGTCGACAGACGATCCCGCCGCCCTACCCGATCCGTCCACCTCCCGCACCCGCCCATTGCGATACCTGCTCGTCACGATCGGCGCCCTCGTCGTCTACAACGCCGTCGGCAACACGTTCATGGTCGGAATGCCGGCATTCCTGTCGAAGAGTTTCGAGATGTCGCTGCAGCAGGCGTACCTGCTCGCACTGCTCACCGGACTCGCCGCCGCGGCGTCCATGCCGGCGTTCGGCGCGTTGTCCGACCGGACGGGACGACGCCCGGTCCTGCTGGCCGGATCCATCGCGGTCGCGCTGCTGTCCTACCCGCTCTACGCGATGCTCGGCCTCGGTTTCACCAGCGGAACGATCGCACTCGTCGTCGCAGGGATCTTGATCGGCGCCGTCGGCGGCCCGATGCCCGCGTTCCTGTCCGAACGCTTCCGCACACGCAACCGCGCCACCGGCGTTTCGCTCGCCTACGCCATACCGGTCGCGGTCTTCGGAGGCACCGCCCCCTACATCATCACCTGGCTCGCCGCCACAACCGGAAACGCCCTCTCCGCGGCGTACTACACCCTCGGATGCGCCGTGATCAGCACGATCGCAATCCTCAACATCGAAAGCTCCCAGCGCAATCACCACCTCGAAGAACTCGACGACTGACAATCCGCACTCCGCCCCCCAGGCCCCGTTGTCGAACGCTCGCACCCAGTTCTCGTGCCGGGGCCGTAGCCAGCCCTGACTACCCCGCATCGAGACCCCCAGCATCCGAGGTGCCGGACCGCGACCCGACGTGAGTCGAGTCGGCACCGCACCCGCACCGCACCGATGCCCGGGTCGCCGGCGATCCACGGCTGCGGCCCGCACCCGACCTGGTCTGTGCCTCGACCCCCCGCGCTTCGGAAACGAACTTCAGCGCATTGCGTAATCGAGCCATCTCGTCGGGACCGAGGCGGGCCGGCGAGCCGCGGTGCACGGCGCAGTGCTCGCTGATGTGCACACAATCACCGCCTGCTCGGCCCCGGCAAGCACGCGGACACACCGCCCATCGTCGCGCAGAATCGCGGACAGGTCGGCGTCGCCTGTTGTTCGACGGGCCCGAGTGCATGCACCGCGGAACTGCGCGAGCTAAGCCTTACAACGTTTACGTTGATGTTGACAACCGCGATGTTGCCGTGCGATTCTCGACACATCGGCGGAGCCTGAGCCTGCCGAACCGTTCGCTCCCCCGAACTTCGGTATATCGGAAGTGGAACACAGTGGACCACTGTTCGTTACGGAGAATCGGATCACAACTCGTGAGGAATCAACTGTGAACAGACTGACCGGAAAGGTTGCACTCGTGACCGGCGCGGCCCGCGGAATGGGCGCCTCTCATGCGCGCATGTTCATCGAGGAAGGCGCCCGGGTGATCTTGACCGACTTGTCGGATGACGCGGGCAAGGCGCTGGCCGGCGATCTGGGCCCGAACGCGTTGTTCGTTCATCACGACGTCACCGACATCGAGTCGTGGTCCGAGGTCGTCGATCTAGGCATTCGCGCATTCGGTGAGATCACCGTGCTGGTCAACAACGCGGGTGTTCTGGGGCCGGTCGTACGAACGGAGGAGCTGTCCGACGTGGACTACCGGCAGGTGTGCGCCATCAACCAAGACGGCGTGTTCTACGGGATGAAGTCGGTGCTTCCGTCCATGGAACGGGCGGGGATCGGCTCGATCGTCAACATCTCGTCCATCGCCGGGATCGCCGCGAACTACGGATTCCCCAGCCTCGCCTACGTGGCCAGCAAATTCGCGGTCCGCGGCATGACCAAGGCGACAGCGATCGAGTACGGCCCCCAGAACATCCGCGTCAACTCGGTGCACCCCGGATTCATCCAGACGCCGATGATGGTGGAGGCCACCGACGAATCGGGAGGTGACGCGCTCGGTCTGATCCCGTTGGGGAGGATCGCCGACCCGCGTGAGGTCTCCAACCTCGTGCTGTTCCTCGCCTCGGACGAGGCGTCCTACATCACCGGCGCCGAGCACCTCGTCGACGCCGGAATGCTTGCTCAGTAGTCTCCCGCTCGCAGAGGTGACAACCCCCTTTCGGCAACGAGATCGGCTCCCGCTCGCACACGACACATGCCGGGGCGGGTGCAGCCAGGGGCCCGTCGAGCAGCCAGCGCCGCCCTGCAACCAAGAGATCGTGGCGGATCGGGAGTCTGCGAGGCCGGCGTCCACGGCCCGACTCGACGCTTCGAGCGCTCACCCGGTTCGGTGCTCGTCGCCGGCAAGGGCTGTTGCGACCTGATGACGGCGGGTCGTGCCGAGCTTGCGCAGGACGTTCACGACGTGCCCCTCGACCGTTCGAGGAGACAGCACCATGCGCGCCGCGATCTGCTTGTTCGACATTCCGGCTGCGATGAGTCCGGCGACTTCGAGTTCACGCGGCGAGAGCAGCGCGGCGGCTGCCGGTTCGCGAGATCGGCGCTCGACGGGGAACTCGTCCTCGTCGAGCGCGAACCGGATCAGCTCGGGCACCGACATCGCCGCACCACGGCGCCGAAGTTCCGCGAAACGCTCGTCGCCGAGGCCCCGGCGGGCCGTCGCCTCGAACTGGGCACGCCGCTCCACCCAGTGTCGGGATCCGTACAGTTGCATGCCGAACGAGTCCCACATCTGCGAGGCACCTCCGAGCAGAACTGCCGAACGCTCCTTCGATCCCGCGACCGCCTCCGCCCAGCTGAGCAGATCGGTCACCAGCGATGTCCCCACCACATCGTCGAACTCTCGTTTGAGCGCGAGGCTCTCGATCGCGCGGTGCAGCGCCTCGTCGTACTGCTCGTTCGCCAGGGCGGTGAGACCGAGGCCGTACACGGCATACGACAGCATCCATCGCTCGCCGGCGCGTTCGGAGTGCACGCGTACGAACTCGAAGTGCTCGTGTGCACGCGTGGTGTCCAGAGT
The DNA here is from genome assembly GCA_036524855.1 of Aldersonia sp. GTDB lineage: Bacteria > Actinomycetota > Actinomycetes > Mycobacteriales > Mycobacteriaceae > Aldersonia. The sequence continues at coordinate 29,131 of DATDBL010000272.1, forward strand.
CGAGCAGTAGAACATTCCCATCTCGATGTGCAGGGCCCACAGCAGATCCGTTTGTTGGGGCAATTTCTCGTACCGGCCGAGCGCGTCCATGAACAGTGGTTCGGCCGACGCGAAGTCACCCGCCAAATACTGCTTCAATCCTTTCGTCTGAGTCGCGAAGGCAATGGTCGCCTCGTCACCGCGGAGCGAGGACAGCCGAATCGCTTCGTCGAGAACCTCTGTCGCCGCCGATCGATCACCCTGCATCGTCTGAACAAGTCCCAGGGTGGCCAGCAACCGGCCGCGGCGTGCGGTGGGGGCAGTGTCTATCTCGGCGAGCCGCACGAGCCACATCCGATGCTCACGCACCGAGAACCCCGAGGACCACAGAAACCACGCGGTCGAGACAAGTTCGGTTGCCGTGGAAAGCATCTCGTCACTCGGTGTCGACAGCGCCGTCTGCAATGCCTTGCGTAGATTGGCCCGGTTGCTTCGCAGCAACTCGCCGGAGCGCTGCTGCCCGGAACTGCCCCAGGATTCGACGGACGAGCGGACGAGCGTCGAGCACGACTCGAGATGGCGCAGTTGCAGGGCGACAGCGTCGGTAGGAGTGAGTTTGGCCGCGCCGTACTCACGGATGGTCTCGAGCATGCGGAACGTGACCCGATCACCTCTTTGCTCGCGCTGCAGCAGCGACTTCGCGACGAGCGCGAAGATGCCGTCGAGAATGGACGCAAGCGGCAGTTCGTCGTCGCGGCACACCTGTTCGGCCATCGGTAGGTCGAACTCGTCGGCGAACACGGACAGTCGCGCCCACAGTGTTTGTTGCGCCGGCGTGCACAGTTCGTAACTCCAGTCGACGGTCGCTTGCAGGCTACGGTGACGTTCCGGGCCCGAGCGATTCCCGATCGTCAGAAGCTCGAGTCGCCGATCGAGTCGATGCTCGAGATCCTGAAGCGAGAGCACGCTCAACCGGGCGCAGGCGAGTTCGATCGCCAGAGGAATGCCGTCGAGCTGGGTACAGATTCGACGAACAGCGTCTCGATTGCCATCGGTGAGGGAGAACCCCGAAAGTACTGCCGCCGCCCGACTCTCGAACAGTTCGAGGGCGGCGCCAAGAGATCCACGATCGTCGGTCCGCTCCGTCGCGAGCGGCGCGAGCGTGAAGACGTGCTCGGCCGGCACCGCGAGCCTTTCACGGCTCGTCGCGATGATGCTGACCTGCGTTGTGTGGCGTAGCAGATGCGCGACCAAGGCCGCACACGAGTCGAGGATGTGCTCACAGTTGTCCAGGACGATCAACATCTGCTTGTTCCGGATGTTGTGGACCAGAACATCCTCGATCGCCCGACCGGGTCGATCCGGCTCGACGATACCGAGACCGTCGAGCACCGCTTGAGGAAGAAGCCCCGCGGTGTTCAGCGGCGCCAGCTCGATGAACCGGACGCCATCGGCGAACGCCCGACGAAAGTCGGTCGCGGCCTGCGCGGCGAGTCGGGTCTTACCGATGCCGCCGGGGCCGGTGATCGTGATCAGCCGCGTGGTCCCGAGGATCCTTCGCAGGGCGAACAACTCGTCGTCTCGGCCCACGAATCCGGTGGAGAAGGTCGGGATCCGGCTGCCGTACAGCGGAAAGGGATCGACTTCGGCCGGCCGCGTGGTCATCTCCGAGCGAATCCGATACACCAGCTTGGCAAGGGTGTTCCGGGATCTGTCCCAGCCGGTGGTGCGGTGGATGTCGGCGATGGTGATTCCCGGGTCCTCGACGAGCAGCGCGCGGATCGCTGGTTCGAACCCGTCGGCCACAGATCCTTTCCGGGGACGGTGATCGCCGGGAGGCTCATCGTGCGCAAGGGCTCGGCGGACAGTGTTTCGGGACATGCCGAGTCGCTCGGCGATTCCCTTGATCGTCGTCCCCTCGGCGTGGAGTTCGCGTATCTCGCGCCATTCGTCAGCGTTCACGATGCCCTTCCCGGGGCCGTCCACGGCTCGGTCCGCGATGCTCGACACCCACGGTGCCATCGTGACAGCGAGACACTACGGGGTCAAGATCTGACACCGCGTGACACGGCGTCACCGACCAACCCCGAAGGCCCATCGAAACCGTGCCTTGAACTGTGCAAACGTCGATCGGCTGTGCGTGCCCGGGAATGCGTAGTGGATCGCGTAGTGAACCGGTTCCCTGCCCGCCGATCGACCGGCAGAGTGATGGACACCACATCGACGCGGAGCCGGCCTACCGGCTCCGAGCGACCCTCCACCGGCATACGGCCCAACGCCGGGCACACGGCCAACCCGGCGGGTCGGACTTCCGATGGAACTGCCCTGGGTGTTCACAATCGAGTGAGGAACGACATGGTTGACGACGGTGACTGGTGCGAGGTGTTGCCGGTTGCAGATCTCTTGGTCCGCGGGGCACACCGCCACCCCGATCGGGATCTCATTGTCTTCCCGGACAGTCGATTCACCTATGCAGAGGTCCTCGAACGAGGCTTACGCATCGCCCGCGGCCTCCTCGCCCTCGGGATCCGACGAGGCGACCACGTCGGTGTACTCGCCCCGAACGGAATCGAGTTCATCGAGGGCTTCTTCGGTGCGGCCCTGACAGGCTGTGTGGTCGTTCCGCTCAACGCTCGGCACAAGGCCAGCGAACTCGGATACATCGTCCGCAATGCCGACCTGACAGCGCTGTTGACCGTCTCGGACGACGGTGCCTACGTCGACTTCGTCGACGTCATGCACGAAGCACTTCCCTCCCTGGCTGCCGCCACCACCAACCTCGCCAGGGTGGACATACCCGAAGCCCCCCGGCTGCGCGCGGCGGTACTCCTGCAGGGTGAGGACAAACGAGGTTTCACCAGTCGCTCGGCGCTCGATCGGATCTCCGAGACCGTCGATCCCACCGCTGTCGACCGTCTACGGCGCCGTGTCCGGGTCCGCGAGACCGCTGCGATCTTGTACACCTCCGGGACGACCGCAAACCCCAAGGGCTGTGTTCTGACCCATGAAGCACTGACGCGGGGCCCGGTGGAGCGCGCCGCCAGACGGCTCGTCACGCACGGACGACACATCAGCTGGGCGGGGGGTCCGCTTTTCCACATCGCCGCGCTCGCGCCGCTGGTGGGCGCACTGGGCGCGGGAGGAACCTATGTCACGGACGTGCACTTCGAACCCGGTCGCGCGCTCGAGCTGATGAGGCGGGAGCGTCCCACCACCGCGTGGCCGTGGTTCCCCGCGATCATGCAATCGTTGCTGGATCATCCCTCGTTCGACCCATCTACACTCGACTCCCTCCGGTATCTGTTCTTGATCGGACCCCGCACCCTGATCGAGCAGGTCCAACACACCTTCCCGGCCGCCGAACTCGTCGCTGCGTGCGGAATGACCGAAACCGCCGGCATCTATGCCCTCAGCGAACCGTCCGACACCATCGCCGACAGATCGGGAACCCAAGGCAAAGCCGCCCCCGGAATCGAGCTGCGCATCATCGACCCCGACAGCGGCGCCGAACAACCCCGCGGCGTTCCGGGAGAGATGCTCGTCCGCGGATACTGTGTCACCGAGGGCTACCACAAGGATCCGATCAAGACCGCAGACACCATCGACGCCGACAGCTGGTTCCACACCGGAGATCTGTACAGCCTCACCGAATCGGACTGCCTCGTCTTTCACGGCCGCCTCAAGGACATGCTCAAGGTCGGCGGCGAGAACGTCGCCGCCATCGAAGTCGAAGCCTTCCTGTGCGAGCATCCTGCCGTCAAGACCGCTGCCGTCATCGCCCGACCCGACGAGCGCCTCGACGAGGTCCCGGTCGCCTTCATCGAGATTCGCGCCGGACACAGCATCGAACCCGACGAACTGATCGAGTACTGCCAAGGCAAGATCGCGCGCTACAAGATCCCCCGCGCGGTACACCTCGTTCAACCCGACGACTGGCCCATGTCAACGACCAAAATCAACAAACGCGAACTCGGTGTACGCCTCGCGGCGATCGAATCCGCTCTCGGCGCCCTCCGATAAACGCACTCCAATTCCGATCGCCACACACACTGGCGCTGGTTCCGAATCCGAAGACTGGAGAAAACCAAGTGACAACCCCCGAACAGAATATCGAGATCGCGAACAATTTCGCGAAGGTGTTTTCGACCGGAGACGTGGACGGAATACTGGATTGCCTCCACCCCGACGCGACCTACTGGGTATCAGGCCAGATCGAGGGAATGTCGGGCAGCTACGACAAGGAACGATTCGGCGAACTGCTCCGCGGAGTGACCAGCATCTACAAGGAGGGTGCACTCCAGATCACGCCGACATCCGCGATTGCGCAAGGCGACAGAGTGGCCGTCGAGGCGCAATCCTACGGAGAGCTCACCAACGGCCGCATCTATCGAAATCAGTACCACTTCGTCTTCGACATCGCCGACGGAAAGATCATCCACGTCAAGGAATACATGGACACCAAACACACCTACGACATCTTCTATTCCTGACACCGACACGACCATGCCACTGAGCCGCCGGCTCCCCTGACCCCCTCGCAGACAAATTTCACGACGCCGAAAGGAACAAGAAATAATGGCAATGGAAACAGGGCTGATCGTCCACCCCTACATGCGCCCCGAGCGGACCGCGCGCCAGACGTTCGACTGGTGCGTACAGCAGGCCATCGAGGCCGACAAGATCGGCTTCGACTCGATCATGTTTTCCGAGCACGCATCTCAGCGTTGGGAGAATATCCCCAACCCGGAGCTGATTATTGCAGCAGCCGCACGCCAGACCGAGCGGATCAAGTTCGCGCCGATGGCTCACATCCTTCCCCATCACAATCCGGCGAAGCTCGCGATCATGGTCGGCTGGCTCTCGCAGATCCTCGAGGGTCGGTATTTCCTCGGCATCGGTGCGGGTGCGTACCCGCAGGCCACGTATATCCACGGCATCAAGAACGGTGAAGACACGCAGTTCACCAACGAGATGGTTCGCGAATCGCTCGAGATCATGGAGAAGATCTGGAAGCGTGACCCCTTCTTCTACGAGGGACGGTTCTGGAATGCGGGCTACCCCGAAGAGCTGCACGGCGGGGAGGGCGACGACCAACACATGCTCGCGGACCTCAGCCCGTGGGGCGGCGCACCGGAGATCGCTGTGACTGGCTTCAGCGCCAAGTCGCCGTCGATGAAGTTTGCGGGCGAGCGCGGATTCCGACCGATGTCGATCTTCTCCGGACTGGACGCACTGAAGACCCACTGGGAAACCTACTCGGAGGCAGCCGAAGCAAACGGACACGTCGCCGACCGTTCTCGTTACCACGTCTCGCAGACCGTGTTCGTCGCGGACACCGACAAAGAAGCCAAGCGCCTCGTCATGGAAGGCCCGATCGGATACTGCTTCGAACGGTACCTCATTCCGATCTGGTGGCGATTCGGCATGATGGACGGGTTCATCAAGGACGCCGGCGCGGACAAGGCCGACGTCGACCTGGAGTGGGTCGTCGACAACGTGTTCTGCGTGGGCTCCCCGGATACCGTGGTGGAGAAGATCAATACTTTGTTCGAGGCCAGCGGCGGCTGGGGCACCTTGCAGGTCGAATCCCACGACTACTACGACGATCCTGCGCCCTGGTTCAATTCGCTGGCAATGATCCAGAAGGAAGTAGCACCCCGGATCTCCCTCCAGCAACCCGCCACCATCGCCGGCTAACGACGACAAGATCCCCGGGAGCCCGCTCCGCGAGTCGGAGCGGGCTCGCGGGGCCAGTCGGCCCAATCCCATTGGACGAGAGGCTCCACATGCGAGCGCAGACACCCACGACACGAGCTGATCAACCCGACTGGCGTCCCGCATACGTGCCTCGCTCCGGACGTTACGTCAAGTGCGACTCGAGAACCCGGGCACCGTCGCGCGGCACCGCCGCCGCCGTGGAGCTGACCGGCGCGTCGGCGCACCACTTCCTCGCGACCGAGTCGCTTCGCACGATCCTGTCCGATTTCTTCGCCGCGCAGGTGCTCTCGCCGAGCCTGTACCTCGAACGCGCCGACTACACCGAAGCCGCGACCCTCACCGATGCCGCGGCGTCGCGTGCGGGTGTCGGCGGCGCGCTGACCGAACACCTGCGAACCATGGAGCCACTGATATGACCACCTTCGGTGCGGCGCTCGCCGCCCTCGCCCGCGGCCGGATGGTCCTCGTCGCCGACGACGCCGACCGCGAGAACGAGGGCGACCTCGTCATGGCCGCCGAGCACGTGTCCACCGAGGACATGGCGTTCCTGCTGCGCCACGGCAGTGGCATCGTGTGCACGCCGATGCCGGACGAAATCGCCGACACCCTCGGTCTGGACCTGATGGTCGACGACAACACCGACAACCACCGCACCGCGTTCACCGTCACCGTCGACGCCGTCGGGACCGGGACCGGCATCTCCGCCACCGACCGCGCCGCCACCTGCCGCGCCCTCGCCGACCCGGCGACGCGGCCGGCCGGCCTGCGCCGGCCCGGGCACGTGTTCCCGCTGCGCGGTCGTCCCGGCGGGGTGCTCGAACGCGACGGGCACACCGAGGCGTCGATCGACCTGCTGCAGCTGGCCGGCTGCCACGAGGTCGCGGTGATCACCGAACTCGTCGACGACGCCGGCGTCCCGATGTCGGGGGCCAGGCTCGCCGCGTTCGCCGCCGAGCACGACATCCCGATGATCACCGTCGCCGACATCGTCGCGCACCGCCAGCGCACCGAGGCCACCGCGGCGCTCGGGGTCGCGGCCGCGATCCCTACCGACCACGGCGTGTTCACCGCGCAGACCTACACCGGCGACGACGGAATCGAGCACCTCATCCTGTCCTACGGCGACATCAGCGCCGCGTCGGCGACCGACGCCGGCGTCGTGGTGCGGGTGCACAGCGAATGCCTCACCGGCGACGTCGTCGGATCCCGGCGTTGCGACTGCGGTGCGCAACTCGACGCGGCGCTCGCGACCATCGCCCGCCAGGGCGCCGGGGTGCTGATCTATCTGCGTGGCCAGGAGGGTCGCGGGATCGGGTTGGCGCACAAGCTCGCCGCCTACACGCTGCAGGACGCCGGCCACGACACCGTCGACGCCAACCTCGAACTCGGCCTGCCGATCGACAGCCGCGACTACGGCGTCTGCGCCGCGGTGCTGCAGGCGCTCGGGATCGCCCGGATCCGGCTGATCACGAACAACCCGCACAAGGTCGAGGCGATCGCCGCTCGTGGTGTCGCCGTCATCGCACGGATGCAGACCCCGCCCGCGGTCACCGACCACAACATCACCTACCTGCGCACCAAGCGCGACCGGATGGGTCACCTGCTCGACCTGCCCGTCGCGGTGCCCTGATCTGACCGAGAGGTTCTTCATATGAACGAGCACGTCTACCGCGTCGTCGAGGTCGTCGGTTCCGCCACCGACGGCACCGACGCCGCCATCCGCAACGCCATCGCCCGCGCCGCCCAAACCACCCGCAACATCGAATGGTTCCAGGTCGTCGAGATCCGCGGCCACGTCGCCGACGGCACCGTCGCCCACACCCAGGTCACCCTGAAGGTCGGTTTCCGGTTGGAGGCGGC